>JABMRP010001032.1 GCA_013202535.1 Planctomycetota bacterium | reverse complement strand
TTTCCCAACATCACGCGGATGTTCACCAACTGGCTGCCGACCGGCGAGCGTGTTCGGGCTCAGGGGATCATGTGGACGAGCGCGCGATGGGGCGGCGCGTTCACGCCGCTCATTGTGCTGGTGTTTCTCAACCATTTGACGTGGCGTCTGGCGTTTGCGGCCTTCGGCCTGGTGGGCGTTTTTTGGGCCGCGGTCTTCTACTGGTGGTATCGCGACGCCCCCAACGAGCACGCGGGTGTCAACGAAGAGGAGCTGAAGCTGCTTCCGTCCGGCAAGGATGCCCGATTGGGTCACGGCCCCATCCCCTGGCGGAAGTTCCTCGGCTCCAGGACGGTGTGGTGTTTGTGGGGGCAATACATGTGCTTGAACTTCGGGTGGCAGTTCTACGTGACCTGGCTACCCACCTACTTGTTGGAAGCGCGGGGAGTGAATCTCCTGGCGGCCGCACTGCTCACTGCCTTCGTGCTCTTCTGTGGTGGGTTGGGTTGTCTTTTCTGTGGTGTGGTTTCGTCCTTTGTGGATCAATTGACGGGTAACGCGAAAACGACGCGTCGCCTCCTGGCCGGCACCGGGTTCATGGGCGCCGGGGTGTGCTTTGCTCTCTCCGTTCACATAGGAAACCCGATTTGGGCCATGGTTGCTCTGGGGGTTGCCAGCTTTGCGAACGACCTTGTCATGCCCACGGCCTGGGCCACGTGCATGGACGTGGGCGGAAAGCTCTCCGGCACGCTGGCGGGAAGCATGAACATGATGGGCGCCTTTGTCGCCGCCGCCGCGCCGACGGTGGTCGCGGCGATCCTCTGGTGGTCGAACGAGAACTGGGCGATCACCTTCTACGTTTCGGCCGCCATCTATTGCACGGGCACCCTGTTCTGGTTATGTTTGGACCCGATCACGCCCCTTGACGAGACCGAGGAAGGATGATCGATGGCCATTGTTTCACGCATTGGAACTGAAAAGGGAGGATAACCGCATGTCGCAACACCCGTTAAGCTTAGGGAGGGGGACAGTCCCATTTTCCTTGCAGGAAAATTGGGACAGTCCCCAAGTTATTCGTCGGCCGCGCGTTACCGCCAAACGCGGAGGATTGCCGGCCCGGGTGGCCGGGCCCTCCTCCGTAACCCGACGGCAGTTTTTGAAGCGCGCGGCCGTGGCGGGCGGCTTGGTTGGGGCGCCTTACCTCGTTCCGGCCTCGGCGTTGGGCCGGGCCGGCGCAGCGGCGCCCAGCGAGCGGATCGTGTTGGGCGGGATCGGCATCGGCGGGCGCGGCTCGGGCGACCTCAGGTGGATGATGGCGGAATCGGACGTGCAGTTCGTTGCCGTCTGCGACGCAAAAAAAGCGCAGCGCGAAAACGTCAAGAAGATCGTCGACGAACACTACGGCAACACCGACTGCGCCACCTACCGCGACATCCGCGAGTTCCTCGCCACGCGCGACGACATCGACGCCGTGCTGATCGCCACCGGCGACCGCTGGCACGCGCTGGCCTCGATCCTGGCGATGCGCGCCGGCAAGGACATCTATACCGAGAAGCCGTCGTGCATGACCATCGCCCAGGGCCAGGCGGTGGTGGAGACGGCCAACCGCTACCGCCGCATCTACCAGACCGGCACGCAGCGGCTCAGCGAGGCGAACTTCACGTTTGCCAACGAGCTGTTGCGCACGGGCCGGTTGGGCGAGGTGCACACGGTGCGCGCCCACATCGCCCCCTGGGACGCGGCCGAAATGCGGCACGATTGGCTGCCCGCCGAGCCCGAGCCGCCGCAAGAGGAAGTCGACTGGGACCAGTGGCTCGGCCCGTGTCCCTGGCGGCCGTACAATTCCGCCTACGTTCGCGGGGGCTGGCGCGGCCATTACGACTTCCACACGAGTTGCATCGGGGAATGGGGCGCGCACACGTTCGCCCAGTGCCACGTGGCGATCGGCGCGGCCGACACGTCGCCGGTCGAATACCAGTACGTCGACAACCCCACGGGCGACGGCATGGTCACCCGGTTTGCCAACGGGATGAAAATGATCCTGCACCGCGGCGACACCTGGTGGCACGGATCGTGCGGCGTGCGGTACGAGGGCACCGAAGGCTGGGTCGCCGTGGCCGACGGTTACTCGCGGCCGGAAGTCTCCTCGCCGGCCCTGCTCGAAGACTTCGAGAGGGTGGTCCGCGAGTACGTCGACCGCACGGGCGCCGCGCAAAGCCACGTTCGCAACCTGTTCGACTGCATCAAGTCGCGCCGCCTGACCGTGGCCAATCCGGTGGTGATGCACCGCTCGATGACCACGGTGCACGCCGCCAACATCTGCATGTGGCTGAAGCGCGACATGAAATACGACCCCGTGAAGGAAGAGTTCGTCAACGACGCCGAAGCCAACCGGCTCCGCTCGCGGGCGATGCGTGAGCCGTGGATTATTTAAGCGGGACTCGCTATGGGCTGGAAAGTGTCTTCGGGTGCCACGGGCATTTTGCCCGTGCACTGGCGAGACGCCAGTGGCACCCGACGTGGCACCGGACCTTGCAGGCT
>JABMRP010001031.1 GCA_013202535.1 Planctomycetota bacterium | reverse complement strand
GTCCAGGATGAGTACGGACAACCCCGCAGCGCCGCGCTTCAGGCGCTGGCTGCGAAGTGGCCGGACGAGACCACGCGAAAGCTGCTCGAAGAACGCGCCTTCCGGGATGAGCACCGCGAGGCCCGCATCGCCGCACTTCGGGCGTTAGCCGAGAGGTGGCCGGACGAGACCACGCGAAAGCTGCTCGACGAACGCACCGTCCAGCATGAGCACTACGCACCCCGCATCGCCGCGCTTCAGGTGTTGGCCCAGAAGTGGCCGGACGAGACCACGCGAAAGCTGCTCGCCGAACGGGCCGCTGTTTATGCGTGTTCTGCTTCGCTGCTCGGCGGGCAGCACTCCGAATTCGGCCGCATCGTGGTGACCAAAGACCTCGACGGCGTGCGACCCTACCTCGATCCCGCCGAGCCCATCTCCCGCAAGCACATCGAGCAGGCGGCGAAAGCGGCCAATGTCCCCCCCGAGAAGATCGACGAAACAGTCCAATCGTTATCGAAACATCTGGGGTGGGACATCACGCGGGGCGCCGGCGGATGAACGACCACCGCTCTTTCCACCGCGAAGCGGCTCGACAACAGAGCAACGTAGGCCAGGACCCAACGGTTCCAAGCGTCAATTAGTACTACAACGCTGGATCGGCCCGCGACAACGAGGAGACCACCGAGACACGGAGGTCCCGGCGAAGGCCTGGAATCACCAGCCGAGCGACGATTGCGACCCAACAGATTTCCTGCTCAATACGAAGTGTCTTATCTGCATACCAAACCGAGCGAGGAAATGGCCAGAGACCCTTGCAGAGACTACTCTTATGCTCTGTGTCCTCCGCGTCTCCGTGGTGAACTCAGCGTTGTCGGATTAGTCTAGATCGGCCCGCGACAACGAGGAGACCACCGACGCACGGAGGTCCCGGAAAAAGCCTCCAATCAGGGGCCGAGCGACGATTCCGACCCAACAAATCTCCTGCTTGATACGAAGTGTCTTATCTGCATACCAAGCCGAGCAAGGAAATGGCCAGAATCCCTTGCAGAGACTACCCTTATGCTCTGCGCCCTCCGTGTCTCCGCGGTGAACTTACCGTTGTCGGATTAACGCCTTCGCCGTGCTGTCGGATTAAGGACCTGCTCCTCGAGATAGCCCAACAGCGCTCGACCGATGCCCTACTCGACCTCATCGTCCGCCGGCGTTGGCCCGGTCATCCGAATGGTCTCCCAGGAAATCCGATCCCCGGAATTCCTCGAACCGACTCGCTCTGCCTCAGCCCGTCAACGCGAAATCGAATTCCTTATCGTCGTCTTCCTTGACCTCGGCCGTCAACTGGGACGTGTTCACGTCCTTGTACTTCACCGGCAGCATCTCCTTCGCTTCGGGCTGGGGGAGCGTCATGCCCCTCGCCGCCGCCGCCTGATACTCTTCTTCAGACGGGCCGCCCTCGACAACCGTCTTGGCGATCTTCACACGGTAGCTCCCCGGGATCGCGCCGTCGCCGGGTTCAAACGTGGTGAGCGTGAACTCGCCCGACGCGTCCGTCGTCCCGCTTGCCCCTCGGCCGTCGGCCGACTGCGCCATGAACGTGACGCTCGCTCCCTCCACCGGCTCGCCGTTGTGGGTCACTGTTCCCGTGACGGGAACGGTCTCCGTCCGATCGGGATCGACCGCCGACCCGCCGCAACCGGCGAACAGCAAAACCAGCATCATGCAGCTACCTAACCGAGCGTTCATTCTACACGCCTCACGACTGTTGGAGATCGGGCCATGCCAAAGTGGGTCGGGGCACGCGACCCACGCGGCCACGAATGCTGTAATACGTGGGTCTCGTACCCCGACCCACCGCACGGAACCAGCGGCGAGGCACACGGCCACGCCGAGACGCCCCGCACACTACTCGTTGACGACCTCGCCGCCGTTCTTGGTGCCCAGGGCGCCCCAAGCACCGTAGTTGCTCGCGCCGCCGGCTTTTTCCGGTAGCGTCGGATCACCCGATTCGATCGTCTCGCTGACGAAGCGAACCGAGGCATCGGCCATGGCGGCCACAACACCGCCCGGGTGGTAACTCGTTGGTGGATAGACGCCGTGAGAGCTGTTGTCGTTCGTTCCCCCAGCGCAGCTCGGACCGTTCGGTGGCAGCACCGTATTGAAGCCGACGTGCGAGGCGCTGCCGTGCGCCCACCGGGTGCCCGTCCAACTTGTAACGCTTCCCGCCGTATAACGCTTGCGATCGGTCGGGTCGACCTGGTCGAAGCAGATGCTCGGGGTCGTTTCCAGCCCGCCCACGCTGTGCTTGAGGCCGCCCTTGACCATTTGTGTGTCGACACAGATGACCCGTTCCGACATCATCAGGGTGTTGCTCAAGCCGTCGCGAACACTCGCGAAATTGATCTGTGTGCCGTAGTTGCCGAAAACACCCCGGGGGTTGGCCGACTGGTTGTGGCCGACCGAGCCGTCGTACCGAATCGAGTCGCCAACGCTAACAACGTAGTTGTTTCTCCCATACGCCGTTGCGCCCTTGTTCGCGCCCTCCGGATCCGAGGGGCAAAGAAGCGCGCTGACTTGCTGCTGGTAAATCGGATACGCGTCGCCTGTACCCCAAGGGCATGGGCCAAAGGCCGGATACGTCGTCCCGCCGAGGGTCTGGGCCGAACTCCACTGGTCGTAGAGCGCTTGCTGCTCATAGTACGGCAGCAATCGCATCCAGACCGAACCATACTGCCCGTTGCAGTTGTCGCAGCCGCCCGAAGAGGTCCCACACTTCTTCGGCGGGAATGCCTTGAAACTGTCGTGGTAGTTGTGCACGGCCAGCGCCAATTGCTTCAGGTTATTCGAGCAATTGCTGCGCCGGGCGGCCTCCCGCGC
>JABMRP010001030.1 GCA_013202535.1 Planctomycetota bacterium | reverse complement strand
TCCCTAGTCCCTAGTCCCTAGTCCCTAGTCCCTAGTCCCTAGTCCCTACTCCCTACCCATGTCCTACTTTCGAGCGGAAATCGAAGCGATGGCCGGCTACACTCCGGGCGAACAGCCCCAGGAGGGTCGAGTCATCAAACTGAACACCAACGAGAATCCCTATCCGGCGTCACCGGCGGTGGCCGAGGCCATCGACGCGGCCGTGCGACGGGGGTTGAGCAAGTATCCGGACGCCACGGCCACTGCCTTTCGTCATCGGGCGGCCGAGGTGCTGGGCGTCGATCCCGACTGGATCCTCTGCGGCAACGGCAGCGACGATATCCTGACGATCGTCACCCGCGCGTTTGTCGGCCCGGGGCAGATGTTGCGGCTGCCGTACCCCAGTTACGTGCTCTACAAGACACTGGCCCAAATTCAAGGGGCCAAGAGCGAGGAAGTTTATTTCCGCGAGGATTGGTCGCTGGGGGAGGAGTTCGCTTCGGCCGACGGCGATCCGCGGATTGTCTTTCTACCCAACCCGAACAGCCCGACCGGCACGGTCATCCCGCCGGAGGACGTTCTCCACCTAGCTCGGCAGTTGCCTTGCCCGATGTTGGTCGACGAGGCATACGCCGACTTCGCCGAGGCCCACTGCATGGGTCTGGTGGCCGAGGAGGAGAAGATCCTCGTCTCGCGGACGTTGAGCAAATCGTACGCCCTGGCGGGGTTGCGATTCGGCTATGTCGTGGCCCAGCCGCAACTCATCCGGCAATTGGCCAAGGTGAAGGACTCGTACAACTGCGACGCGCTGTCGATTGCCGCCGCCACCGCCGCGATCGACGATCAGGCATGGCTGGCCGAAAATCGGGCCAAGATTCTCCGCACCCGCGACCGGCTGACCGCGGCGATGCGGGAATTAGGGTTTGCAACGATTGAATCGCAGGCCAACTTTACCTGGAACCCCCATCCCGAACTGCCCGTCAAGCCCCTTTACGAGCAACTCAAACAACGGGGTATTTTAGTCCGATACATGAACTATCCCGGCTGGGCCGACGGCCTGCGCATCTCCGTCGGCACCGACGACCAGATCGACGCCTGTCTGGACCATCTCCGGGCTATGGTATAGAAGGCAGTAATCAGTTATCTACGCCCACGAGTGAAAAACGGGGACTGGCTCCGAGCCCAAAACTGGTTGAATCCTCGGGAGAACGGCTGCCGCGAGGTGCCTGTCCCCTTTTTTCACGGCGGAATCGCTCAACACGCCCCCAACCCTTTCCCCCCGGACCTTCCCTCATGGCTCGCACGGCTTCCATCGAACGCAAAACGGCCGAAACCCGGATCACGCTGGAACTGAACCTCGATGGCTCCGGCGACGCCCGGGTGGCTACCGGCGTTGGGTTTCTCGACCACATGCTCGTGCTGCTGGCTAAGCACGGCGCAATGGACCTGACGGTCGACGCCACCGGCGACGTTGAGGTCGACGACCATCACACGGTCGAGGACGTGGGCATCTGCCTGGGCATGGCCGTGAAGGATGCCCTGGGCGAGAAGTCGGGCATCCGCCGCTATGGCCATTTCACCCTGCCCATGGAAGAGACGCTGGTCACCGCGGCGCTGGACCTGGGCGGCCGGGCGTTCTTCGTCTTCGGCGTCGAGTTTCCCACGGCCAAGATCGGCCGGTTCGACAGCGAGTTGGTGGCCGACTTCTGGCAGGCCTTCGCGGCCAACGCCCTGTGCAATCTGCACGTCTCGCTCCACCACGGCCGCAACAGCCACCACATCGCCGAAGCGATCTTCAAAGCCACCGCCCGAGCGCTCCGCGCCGCGGCAAGCCCCGACGACCGCATCACCGGCGTACCCAGCACCAAGGGCACGCTCTGAGTTTACCGGGACGAGAACCAAACAAAGTGGCCAGCCGGCTTCTTCCCCACCAGGTTTACCCCAGTGGCGGAGATCTCTTTGCGGGAATGGGCTGCCGGTGATCGGCCTCGATGGCGATTCAAGGCGGAGTCAAAGTTTGGGAATCGGCGTCCGTTGAACCGGCTTGGCCGGTCGCGAGGGTGGCCGGGGACGCGCGCCTCCTCCGCCGTCTTGCCGGGGAGGCCGCGGCGCACGGTACTCGGGCACAAACTCGACCGAGGAGAACGCGTCGAGTTGCCAGTGGCCGCCCGCTCCGGCACCCACGCCCTGGCCGACACCCACGCCTACGCCACCACCACCTCCGCCGCCGCCGCCAACGCCAACTCCTACATCCACCCCACCACCGGCGCCAACTCCCTCGCCCGCTTCGAGCGAAGCCACTCGCGACTGCGCCAAATCCGATCCCGCCGCCGGCTGAGCATCCTCCGAGGAAGCGGCCGCGGTCTCGGCGGCCGAAAGAGCTTCGACAATCGCTTCATCCGTCACGTTGAAGAGTCTCTGCAACTCCCACTCGGCCCGGGCCGCCCAAGGCGTGTTGGGGTGGTTTCGCAACACGGCGAGGTACAGTTCCTGCGATTGCCGTAGCATGTCGGCAGCCGTCTCATCCGTCACCGGGCTCCGCGTCTCTTTCAGGCGCCACCGAACCAACTGCTTATCGCCGGGCAGCGTTCGGGCCGTGTCGGGAAATTTCTCCGCCGCCGCCTGCAGCGCCTTCTGATACAAGTACACCCGGGCCGCGTAGGCCACCGTCTGTGCGCGGATCAGATCGTAATTGGCCTGCCACCGGGCGGACGTCTCCTTTTCGCGCTGCGGTCGTTGCGTCTGGAGTTTCTCGATCGCCTGCCGCAGATTGGCCAGATAGACCCCCGCGGCCTCCTGCGACTGCCGCATCTCTTCGGCGAACCCGTCGGGATCCGCGGAGAACGTCTCGCGCATGCCCATGATCTTTGCCGCGTCGGCCTGTTGGGGGTTGAAGTGATAGACGGTGTCGGTAATCAATTTCCTCAGCGGGCGGCGGTTCGTTTCCGCGGCAATCTCGCCTCGCGACCGCAGGTCGGGCCGGTAGGCGCTGATCGTCGCGCTGGGGTAACGCCGCGTCTGGTCGCCCACCACGTGCATCTCGACGCCGGGCAGCATGAAGAAGATCCCACCGGTCTTCCAGGCCAGCCGCGATTGCGCGTAGGGCCCGAAACCGCTCGTGTGGGCGTCGGTCCGCGCCGCAAAGCCGTCGGTCTGCAGTTGCTGGGCGAAGCCCGTCTCCGGGCCACGGTCGACCGGCAACAGGTGCTCGCGGCCCGTCTCCGGATGGACCCAACGAACGCGCGCGTAGGGACTCCCAAAGACCGCCTCGCGGCCCAACACGTAGACGTGACACCGGCTCGAATTAGCCAGGCGGATCGTCGGCTCCAGAAACGTCTCGCTCTCGGCAAAGTTACCCGATTCGTCGGTCACCAGGATCAGGGCCGTCCGGCGCTGCTGCCGTTTGGCATAATCGCGAAAATGCCCGATCGAGTTGGCCACCGCGCCACACATCAGCTCTTCGCCGGATGGGTCAATGGGCACCAAATCGATCGCCTCGGCAACGGCTGCCGGATCGGTGACGGGGGCGTCGGTGTGGACGATGAAATCCTGGCCGAAACTGGTCACCGCGGTGGTCAGGGCGTCGCCATCCAGGGCCGCGGAGTTGGCCAGTTCCGCGTAGACTCGGTCGATGCGCGCGCGAATCTCCTGCTGGTCGTCCTTCATACTCTCCGATTGATCGAAACACCAGATGACCAACACGTCCCCTTGCCCCAGCAGCCGCAACAACTCCTGGGTGATGCGGTCCAGGGCATGGTTGTAGTCGTCGACCACGGCATGAGCCCGGCCGGGCGGCAAGCCGGAAGCATCGGCGATCAGCCTCGTCAGGGCCTCGCGGTCCTCCAGCCATCCGTCGGGCATGATCTCCGGCGCCCGCGCTTGCAGTTGTTCGTCGATTTCCCCGGCCAGGGACTCCAGGTCCAGAGCGGACGACTCGTTGTCGGCCAACATTGGAGCGGTCGTTGTGGGCGTCGGATCGAGCGCGGGCATTTGCTCGTCGTCCAACCGGACGGTTAACTCCGGTGGCTCCTCCCAGATCAACTCCTCGACGGGCGGCGCCTGGATGACCAAATCAGAGCGATCGGCCTGCACGGGCGCCAGTTGCCAGAGGGCCAAGCTCAACAGCACGGTCAGATGGACGACAAGCGACGTCAGCGGGGCGATGGCCCCTCGCATCAGTCCGGCGGAATCTTCGTCGTCGTCCTCGGACACCTCGATGTCGGCCACCGGTGCCGAACGAGCGCCGCGGGGAGCGACCGGAGGCATTGGCCCGGCGGAAAACGCTCCACCGCCGGCAGGCCGCGATTCTCTCTCCGAGCCGGGAGTCGGCGCCGGCGGGGCCAAATACCGACCAATAACGCCCAAGATCGACCGCTCCGTACCGCCAGTTTGCTGCGGCGGGGACGTGGTTCCGGGCATCACCGGGCCGCCCGACAAGGTTTCGTTCTCGCTGCTTCGACTTTCTGGATCGCGCATCGGACGACTTCTCCTCTTGCCAGCAGACTCTCCGCGCGGCCAACAATACACCGCACGGGGGGGTGGCTTAGTCGGGTTCGAGCTACGCCCGGCGGCCAACCGTCCTCGTCACTGTTCCTCTACGAACAGTTATTGTATTCCCTACTTATTGTGAGGGCTACTCCGGCGACAAGACTCTGGACCAACCCGATCGCCGCAAGCCGTTGTACAGTAAAGTGTTCAACGAAAGAAGGCGGCGGTCCCGTTTCTTGCCGCGATGACCTGGTCCTCGGCCCGCGGTGGTTCTACGGCCCCAGGCAGTACAGGAACTTGCCCGACCGTATCAGCAGACGGCTACGGTCTACCGCCGGGCTGCCATCGAAGCGGCTGCCATCGTCAAGCTCGATCATGGCCAACGATTTGAATTCCGGCTGGGCGGCCAGCACCAATATGCGACCGTTGCGTGTCAGGTAGTACAACCGTCCGTCCGCCAAGACCGGCGAAGCATACACTTGACCGGCTCGTTCCATTCGCTCCTGGTACACCAATTCACCCGTATCGGCCCGGGCACAATAGGCGATGCCCAGTTTCTCGCTCATCCAGTACAGGTGCCCGTCGAGATAAATCGGTGAGGTCACGTTCGATCCCGTCTTGCCCGTCCAGAGGCGATGGGTCGCGGTGACGTCGCCGCTGCCGCCGGCCCGAACCGCCAACGCGGCCGTTCCCGATCGACCGCCAAGGTAATAGATGATCCCGTTTGCGGCGACCGCCGTCGGGACCATGTACCAGGTAATGTCCGTCTTGCAGGACCAGAGGGACTCACCCGTATCGGGATCGAAGGCCAGCACGTCCCCATGCCTGGCGATCACCAGTTCCTTGCGGCCCGAATCGGCCGTGACGATGATGGGCGTGTTCCAGGATTCGCGGATTCCCGAAACCCGCCACTTCTCCTCGCCCGTTTCCCGGTCCAAAGCCACCAACGACTGGCTCTCGACACTGGCGTTGAC
>JABMRP010001029.1 GCA_013202535.1 Planctomycetota bacterium | reverse complement strand
GGGCCAACATGCGTCGCGCGGGAGTCAGGCCGCCGCATTTCACCAGCTTGACGTTTATGCCGTGGAAATGGCCCGCACAGCGGTCGACGTCGGCTTCGATCTGGCAGCTCTCGTCGGCCACGACCGGTAAGGCCGATCGGGCATGGACTTCCTTCATGCCGGACCAGTCCTCCGGCGGAAGCGGCTGTTCGATGAACTCGACGCCCAGGTCCTTAAGCACGGCCGAGTTGCCGATCGTTTCTGCGACGCTCCACGCGCAATTCGCGTCGATGCGAAAGACGGCCTCGGTGTGGCGGCGCAACTGGCGAACGATCTCGACGTCGTCGGGTGTTCCCAGCTTGATCTTGTAGATGGGCCAATCGGGAAACTCCCGCATCTTCTCGACCATCCGATCCACCGGGTCGATGCCCAGGGTGTAGTCGGTCGGCGGCAGATTCGCGAGGCTCAGTCCCCAGAGTTTCCAGACGGGCTGCCCGCGGAGTTTTCCCCACAAGTCGTGAGCCGCCATATCCAACGCGCATCCGGCAAACGGGCTGCCGGAAAGGGCCGGTTGCATCGCGTGCCACAGCGCGACCGGATCGTCGAGCACGGCCGCTTCGATTTGCGATCGACTGTTTTCCAGCGCGGCGGTGATGTTGTCGATCGTGGCACCGTAATACGTATACTCACCGGCCTCGCCGAACCCCTGCACGCCGTCCTGCTCCAGTTCGACAATCAGCGTACGGCTTACGTTGCTGGAGCCGCGCGAGATGGTAAACGTATGTCGCAGAGGCAGATCGAACCGGTGCAAGGTCATCTTCATGGGTTCTGTTGCCTTCTCAAATCGAGGACGGCATCGACCAGCGTGTCGGGCCCGTGACGAATCAGGTCGCAGGCCGGCAGCCCGAGTTCATTGCCGACGCGCCGGCATTCGTCGGCGACTTCCGCCGCGGAAAACTTCGACCCGTTGACCGCCACGCCGATCACCCGACAGGGATGCATGATATTGGCCGCCGCTTCGTAAAACTCCCTGACCTTGCCAAGCTCTGGGATAGGAAAGTCTTCCATGCCGAAGATCACCTCGCGGCCCATCTCGTAGCAGAGGATCAGCCCGTCGGGCATCAGGCCGTGGAGCAAGCCGAGCGTGACGCACGAATAGCGCGGGTGAAACAGGCTGCCCTGGCCTTCGACGACGACCACTTCGTGGTGTTGGTTGGCCAGGACGAGTTTCTCGGCGGCGCCGCTGACGAAATCGGAAATCACCCGATCGACCGGACAGCCGTCGCCTTCGATCATAATGCCCGTCTGACCGGTGGCCACGAATTTCGCGTCCACGTCGCGCCCGTTCAACCCGCGGGTGATTTCGTAGGCGGCAACCATCTTGCCCACGCTACAATCGTTGGCGATGGTATGGATCCGCAAACACTCCCCCCGCATGAGTCCGCAAGTGGCCACGTCGCGCTCGTCGGTCGCCCGCACGTCGACCAGTTTCACGTTATGCTGGCGGGCGGCTTCGACGAACTGGGGATCGTCGTTGAGAAAGTCGTGCAGCCCGGAGACGACCGAAAGGCCCTTCTCGATGGCTTCAAGGACGATGGGTCGCCAATGCGGGGGGATTTTTCCGCCGGGTGGCGCGATGCCCACCAACAGCGTATCGGCCGGGGGCGCTTCGGCCAACGTGGCGACGACCGGGATGTCGGCTCCGACGCCCAGCAGATCCTGCGATGTGCGACCCGCTGCGTCGACATCAAGCACGGCGACCACTTCTTCCGCTTTGTAGCGAATCACGCAGATGGCCGTCTTGGCCGTGTGCGAGTCGGAGTAGCCATCGGTCAGCACAATCATTCGGCGAGCCATGCCGTTGTTCCTCTCTCTCTGCAAGCCACTGAAAAGACACTGGAAATGGTAAACGAAGCCTTGCGGCGAGGCAAGCTCTTGTACGATGGGCTTGCGTATAGTAGCCATCTCGCGGAGCGAGATTTAGCTTTTGAAGTGTTAGAGCGTCGCTTCCATTCTTGCTTGGAGCGTGGGAACGAGGCCCAAAAGCTACATCTCGCGGAGCGAGATGGCTACTATACGGGCATACGACTTTTTCAACCCGCTTCAAACCGTCGCTTGCCAACGCCGGACAACGCGACTATTCTGGAAGAAATACCTCGGCTACCACCGTAACGGGAGAGAAAACACATGTTGAAACTCCATGCGTCGATTCTACTTCTCGCGGCAGCCTGCTTCCTGGCCGTGGGCAATCTCCAGGTGGCCCCGCCGAAGCCTTCGCGCGGGCCGAAGATCAATGCCGAGCAGCTCTTCAAGAAAATGGACACCGACCGCGACCGGAAGGTCTCGCTGGAGGAGTTCATCAAGGCGAGCAAGCATCTCGACGAGTTTAAGGCCGAGCAGCACGTTCGCAAAGCCGATCTCAACGGCGACGCGGCCCTTACGATGGCCGAGTTTCGCCGCCTCGACCTGGAGAAGCTGAGGCCGAAATCCACCAAGGGCGGGGCGAAGAAGGGTGGCGGGAAGAAGAAGAGGTAGCC
>JABMRP010001028.1 GCA_013202535.1 Planctomycetota bacterium | reverse complement strand
GATTCGGGCCATCGCGATCCGGGTTGTCGCCGGACGATCCATGAAATGGCATACTCCATTATGATGCCCCGCGCCGTTGCCCGAGTCAAGCGAATTCGCGCGGATGCTGGAAAGGCGGACGCGGGCGTGGTATTCTGGCTGGTGCGTGCCGGGGCGGCCGTTTATGGCTCGATGCAGACGGACGCCCGACTCACCGGCCCTATCTCCGCCGAGGACGGCCAGGAGACTTTCCACAACGGCAAGCAAGAGTGACATCGTCGTTGCACAATTCCTCCAACTCGCCAAAGGCAACAAGAACACCATGAACCACCGCACAATACGGCCGACGAGTCTCTTTGCCGTAACCCTGGCCGCAATAATCCTGACGCCGCCGGCGTTTGCCCAAGGGGTGTCCGAGTCGGTCAACCCGGGTCTGGTCCGGCTGACCGGCGAGAACACGCCGCTGAAGCCGGGCATGAAGATCGCCTTCTTTGGCGACTCGATCACGATGCAGGGCGGGTACATTCGCCAGATGGCCGCGGCGCTGGCAAGCAGCCCCCATACCAAGGAACTGGGTGTCAAGCTCCTTCAACACGGTCTCAACGGCGGCCGGGTGCCGACGGTCCTCGATGGCAAATGCCCTTGGGGGAAATTCGACGGCACCATGGAAGAACTGCTCAAGAAGGAAAAGCCCGACGTCGTCGTGATCTATGTCGGCGTGAACGACGTCTGGCACGGAAAGAACGGGACGACGCCGGAGGACTTCGAGGCGGGCTTGAAGAAGATGGCCGCTCTGTGCAAGGCCGTCGACGCCCAGGTCGTGATGGCCACCTTGGCCACGATCGGCGAGCGTCCCGACGGCACCAACGGCCAGGACGAGAAGCTCGACCAGTACGCGGCCGTCACGCTTGCCGTGGCCGCCGAGACGGGCGCCGCGCCGGTCAACCTCCGCAAGACGTTCATCGATTTCCTCAAAGCCCACAACACGAAGAAGGACGACCAGGGCAAGTTTCCCCGCAAGGGCTTCTTGACCTACGACGGCGTCCACATGTCCCAGCAAGGCAACGATCTGCTGGCCAGTCTCCTGGCCCAGGCGATCGTCGAGGTACTCCAGTAGATTCGCGAACGATCGGCCGTGGCATCGGGAAACGGGAGGAAGAACCATGAGCTTTCGGAATGAACTCGTGCGGGGATGCTCATTGGCACTGGCCGTTATCTGCATGACCTCGTGTTGTTTGGCGGGAGACTATCCGATGGTCGACACCGGGCAGGAACGTTGTTACGACAATTCGCGGGAAATCGTCTACGCGAAACCTGGAAAAGCGTTTTTTGGGCAGGACGCGCAGTACCGGGGCAATCAACCGGCGTATCGCGACAACGGAGACGGGACCGTGACCGATCGGGTCACGGGACTCATCTGGCAGAAAGGCCCGAGCCCCAAGCAGACTTACCCGGATGCGGTTGCCGGCGCTTCCACTTGCCGAGTCGGCGGTTACAACGACTGGCGGCTGCCGACGGTCAAGGAACTGTATTCGCTGATACTCTTCCACGGGATGGACCCCGACCCCCGGATCGCGAGTTCCTCGGATCCGCGGCCTTTCATCGATGCCGACCGCTTCGGGTTTCAGTATGGCAATGCGGCAAAGGGTGAGCGAGTGATCGATTCGCAGTACGCGACCTCGACCAAGTATGTCAGCACGACCATGCGCGGCAACGAGACGATGTTCGGCGTGAATTTTGCGGACGGCCGCATCAAGGGATACCCTATCAGTCACCCCGGTCGTCCGGGCGGACGAGCGAAGACCTATTGCGTCATGTATGTCCGCGGTAACACCAAATACGGCAAGAATCAACTCCACGACAACGGCGACGGCACGATCACCGATCGGGCGACCGGCCTGACCTGGACGAAACGCGACAGCGGGCACCTGGAGGCCGGTGAAAACAAAGACGGCAAGCTGAACTGGGAGCAGGCGCTGCGTTGGGCCGAGGACTTGCAGTACGCCGGACATTCCGACTGGCGGCTGCCCAATATCAAAGAGCTGCAGAGCATTGTCGACTACACGCGCTCGCCCGATACGACCCAGTCGGCGGCGATCGATCCGGTTTTCAGCGTGACACCCATCCGCGACGCTCTTGGCAAGGTCAACTATCCCTTCTACTGGAGCAGTACGACGCACAAGAGAATGGGCGCCGGCGAGGCGGCCGCCTATATCGCTTTCGGCCGGTCGCAGGGCTGGATGCCCGGCTTCCGGCGACAATACAGCCTTATGG
>JABMRP010000103.1 GCA_013202535.1 Planctomycetota bacterium | reverse complement strand
CGGCTCTCCGACTACCAGCAGCAGATGGCCGGCGATCTGGTCAGCCGACTGCACCAGCTTCAGGCGATGTCCAACCCCGAACCACCCCAGTTGACGGATCTGCCCGAGGGCCTGGTGACCCGATTCGTCGGCCAGCGAGGCCGGCATCTGCTGAAGATCTACAGCCGGGCCGACATCTGGGACATGGAGGCGATGAAGCAGTTTGTGGCCGAAGTGCGTAGCGTCGACCCCCGCGCCACCGGCAATCCGCTGCAGACGTACGAAGCTTCGATCCAGATGAAGCAGAGTTACGAGCAGGCCGCCTGGTATGCACTGGCGGCGATCGTGGTCGTGCTGCTGATCGACTTTCGCCGCATGGAGTACGTGCTGCTGGCGATGGTTCCCTTGGGGTTTGGAATGCTGCAATTGTTCGGCGTCTTGGGGGTGCTCGGCATCTCGCTCAACCCGGCCAACATGATCGTCCTGCCGCTGATCCTGGGCATCGGCATCGACGACGGGGTCCACGTGGTCCACGATTTCCGTTGTCAGCAGGGGCCCTATCGCATGAGCCCCTCGACGGCCTGTGCCGTCTTGATCACTTCGCTGACCACCATGGTCGGCTTTGGAAGCCTGATGATCGCCGACCATCGTGGTCTGCAAAGCCTCGGCCGCGTCTTGACCATCGGCGTGAGTTGCTGCCTATTCAGCTCGCTGGTCATCCTGCCCGCTCTCATGAACCTGCTGCGTCGCGGCAGCCGGGATCCCGTCGAGCCGGTGGTCGGAACGTCCGCCACAACTCCGGCTCCCCACTTCCACCACCGTGCCCCGGGTGGTCGATTATCCCAGACCCCCGAACGGTCGCCCCGCGTCCGGTAATCGTGCATGATGGTCCTGCGAGGCGGCCGATCATCCGGAACCGACGGGCAACCCGGAATCACTATTGATGCTGCCAGTTTCCTGCGGTCGTGGTGCATTGTCCGTGGATGGAACTCTTGGGTAGGTTGGCGGAAAACTCTGGCGGCAGGCTGCGCCACTAACCCGTTGGCAGCCAACGACCTACGTCTTTTCTTGAGAATCTCAGGAACTAATCTCCCGGTCAAGGCGTCTCTTGTATGGGTTTTGCCATTGATGTCTATGGGCAAAACCATATAATAAGGCTGTCTTCCCTTTTGCCGCCTAACCGGTTCTGCAAGGAGCGCGACGATGCCCCGTCCACGATCCGAACATCCCACACCGGGTGAATTGGACGTTTTGAACATTCTTTGGGACCGAGGCCCGTGTACCGCACGGGAAGTCTGGGAGGTGCTCAACGGGCGGCGCAAGCGGCACTATACGTCGGTCAACAGTCTCTTGAATACGATGGCCGACAAGGGGCTGCTAACGCGTCACTGCGATCAGCGGGCCTTCCTCTATGAAGCCAATATCGCACGGGAGGAAACGCAGGGGCAATTGGTGCAAGACCTGGTGGGCCGGGCCTTTGAGGGATCGCCCAGTGGCCTGGTGTTGCAGGTGTTGGACCACTGCGATCCCTCGCCGGAAGAAATGGACGAAATTGCGAAGATGATTCGACAGTATCGCAAACAACAGGGGAAGAAGTGATGTTTCCGCTAGACGTATTGGGTGAGCCCGTGTGGCAACGGTTGACCTGGACGCTGCTTCACTTCCTTTGGGAAGGACTGGCCGTGGCGGCTGCGGTGGTGATGGTGCTCTACGTGTGGCCCGTACGCCGGGCTCACAACCGGTACCTGATCTACTTGTCGGCGCTGATCGCCATGGCCGCGTGCCCGCTGGTGACGTTTATGGTCATCAAGGTGCCCGAATCCTTGGCCATCGAGACGACGGAATCGGCCGCGGTCGTCCAGCGCGAAACGAACGCGGAGCCCCCCCTTCCGTTCGTCCCAGGGCCGGGACCTGGATTTGTCGCGACCGAAACACCCGTGGGGCCCACCGAGCCAGCGACCGGGGAGGCACAACTTCCGCTTGAATGTTCGGTGGCGGTGATGTCCGACGTGGAAGACTCCGCGAACCTTCCCGTGCCCGCAACCTGGGAGGCAAGACTTCGGCAGTACGTCGATGCGATACAGCCCTACGCGTTGAGTGTCTGGATCGCCGGAGTGTTGCTGCTGGCCGTGCGGCTGTCGCTGAGTTGGTTGCACGTGCGGTGGCTGGCGTGGGGGTGTCGGGCGATTCCGGCCGATCTGGCCACCCGAGCGATGGGGCTCGGCCGCCGGCTCGGTCTGAGATTCCCGCCGCGAGTTTGTGTCTCCGAGAAGATCAGCGAGGCGATTGTGGTGGGGCTCTGGCGCCCCTTGGTCCTGTTGCCCGTTTCATGGCTTACGGAGATGACGCCCGAGGTGCTCGAAGCGGTGATTGCCCACGAGTTGGCGCACGTACGGCGTTTGGACTTATGGGTGAATCTGCTGCAGCGGCTCATGGAGACGCTTCTGTTTTACCACCCAGCCGTTTGGTGGCTGTCGCGTCGCGTGGGCTTGGAACGGGAAATGTGTGCCGACGAGTTGGCCGTCGGCGCCACGAACAAACGACTTGTGTATGCAACCGCCTTGGAACAGTTGGGCCGCATGCGGCTCGGTCAAACCGCGCCCCAGTTCGGGGTCGGTATGGGAGGTAACAAGATGGTACTTCTCAATCGAGTCGGCAATATCCTGGGCTTGTCGGCGTCGACCAAACGGGCCCGCTGGTGGCCGGTGGGTCTGCTGGCGCTGGCCGTGCCGCTGGCGATCTGGCTGGCGTCGACGAGCATTGT
>JABMRP010001027.1 GCA_013202535.1 Planctomycetota bacterium | reverse complement strand
CCCTAGGGCCGAATCAACTTGGCGGTGGGTCGCTTGTTGGCTTTGATCTCTGCGATGTGTGCGTCGTAGGCCGCGTGGAGCCGCTTCACGACGTCGGGATACTTCGCTGCCACATTGGTCGTTTCGCTGATGTCGGCCACGGTATCGTAAAGCTGCACGGGATCGGGCGACGGTTTCGTGCGCGCCGCATCTCGCCGGCCGCCCTTGCCCTCGGGCCAGGGATAGAACTTCCACTTGCCGCTGCGAACCGTGCCGGGGCCGTGCATCAGGCAATACGTCTGGTGCGGGCTCTTGGCGTCTTTGACGCCGCTCATCAGCGGCCAAATGTCATGTCCGTCAATCTTGCGCCCCGACAGTTTCCCGCCGGCGAGCTTCGCCAGCGTCGGCAGCACGTCGATGCTGGCCGCCACTTCGCGACAGACCGAGCCGGCGGGGATCCTGCCCGGCCAACGCATCAAGGTCGGCTCGCGGATTCCGCCGTCATAGACGCTCCCCTTTTTGGCCCTTAGCGGCAGCGATGAACCGACCGCGGCGCCGTTGTCGCTGGTGAAAATCACCAGCGTGTTCTCGTCGATGCCCGCCGCGGCAACCGCCTTGAGGATCTCGCCGACCGACCAATCGACCTCTTCGATCGCATCCCAGATCAATTTGCCGGTGCGGTTCTTGAACTTCTCGGAGACGGCCAGCGGCAGGTGAACCATGGTGTGTGGCAGATAGAGAAAGAACGGGCCGTCCTTGTTGGCGTTGATGAATCGAATCGATTCTTCGGTGTAACGCTTGGTGAGCGTCGACTGGTCGGCCGGATATTCGATCACCTCGTCGTCGCGCATCAGCGGCACGGAGTTTCTCTTGCGATGGCCCGCCTTCACTTCGTCCAGCGTGAGACCCTCGCGCAGGACCAGATCCTTGGCCAGCTTGTTGGCCGGATCGATCCACATGTCGTTGCTGTACGGGACGCCGTAGTAGGACTGGAAGCCTTGCATCGTCGGCAGACACGGCGGCAGATGTCCCAAGTGCCACTTGCCGACACACTTGGTTGCATAGCCGGCGTCTTTGAGCATTTCGGCAATGGTCACCTCGTCGGGATGCAAACCCGCGCTGCTGTTGGGAAACAACACGGCGTTCATGCTGAGCCGCCGATAATGAGCGCCGGTCAATAGCGCGGTTCGCGACCCGGAACAAACGGCACAGCCAACGTAAAAGTCGGTGAACTTCATTCCCTCGGTGGCCATCCGATCGAGGTTCGGCGTCTTGGGGCCCGTGGCGCCGTTGAATCCCACGTCGCCATAGCCCATGTCATCGATGAAAATGACAATGACATTGGGTTGATCCGCGGCGACGGCGTCCGTGGACAAGACGATGTTTGTGGAAAGAACGATCAGCGAGGCAATCAACAGGAGACGTTTCATGGCGAGGCTTCCTAGGGTGAGTAAGGATTCTACTTCTTCAACAAGGCCTTGATAGTTTCCAGCTTGTCTTCGGGTTCTTGAGCTTCGGACGCCGCGGCACACATCAAAAGCAGTAGAACCATCTCTCGGGCCGATGTCAACGGACGGCCTCGAAATGGTCGAGTTGTCGTGCCGTCGAACGTCTTGAAGCGTCCGACCGGATCATCTCCGGCGGCGACGGCTCTACCTGACCCGATGGCGTTCGAGAGATTGCCTTCGGCAGCTCTCGCTGGTAGGGTGGGGGAAGCGCAATCCCGCTCCGCCCTTGATTCCCCAGCCGAAGCCACCATGCAATCGAAAACCAGGCGATCCGCCGCGATTCTCGCCGTGCTGCTGCATGTTTCCGCATTGACGGCATCTGAGAGGCCGCCCGTCTGGCCGGATGAATCCTACACACGGCAACTTGTCGAGGGGGTCCTGCCGAAGACGAGCCAGCCGTGGGATGGGTACGAGTTTGCCCAGCGAGGCTCGCGCGGGGCGACCTACATCGCGGCGGGCCTGCTTTGGCGGGACGGTTCGCACGATCGCGAGGCGGCCGCGGCCGTCCTTCGCGGCGTCCTCGACCTTCAGTATAAAGACGAGCCGATCCAGTTCCTCGTCTGGGCGCCGGACTTGGACGAGGCGGCAATCACACGCGACCGCTGGAACCTGCCGGGCCTCCGCGTGGCGGTCGAAGTCGCGGACGGAGTGACGCTCCAACGCGTGCGGTGGATCGACCACCCGCGATACGGCCGTTGCCTGGAGGTACGCTACTCAACGCCCGCCGAGATGGTGGAGAGTACCCAAGCAATAGCGCTGCGGCCGGAGCGGTGAGGGGCTCCACTCCGAGGTATTACGGTATTTTGGGTAAACTGCAAACGGACGGGTATGTGGGATGTGCGGCGGGTGAGGCAGTCGCGTTTATTAGGCTGCGATCAGGGGATTCACTTGACGGCTGACTCATCTCGGGATAGATTCAGGCCCATGTCAGTGTCACTTTCACGGCAGCAGGGGGCAGCTCTGTGGGCAATCGACAAAGACTCGTCGATACTTTCACGGCGTTTAGCGATGACGGCAAAGCGTTCACGCTCGCGCTGTACGAGACGAACATCGACCTCGGCAACAACGACAACCCTCAGGCTACAAGCCGGGGAAAGCGGTCGTTACAGACCGCCGACGGCAGGGCCGTGAGACGCGTTGAGAAAGGCGTGTATGAGATCACGGGCGAGCCGCCGACCGTTGTTCGGTCTGGCGACCCGAATGCACCCTAGCGAGCCGAATGGCTGTTTCTTCCCGTTCTTGCCAACGCGCGGCATACGTTCCGGCACGAGTTGCCGAACAGGCTGCGAGGCATCTTCCCGGTCGTCATCCAATTCGACGTGTGTCCGATCGACTGGTTTGATTGCCGGATGGAGTTTTTGGGAAGGACAACGGTGTGATGGGCCGGTCACTCGTAGACTTCCAGTATCTTCGTCAACGTGCGGTCCATCTTCTGCTGGGCAGCCGACTTCACCTCGTCGAACAACTCGCGCAATCCCTTTTCGTTCTCCGTCACGTAACGAAGTATGTCGCGGCGAGCAATCACACCGACGACTTCCCCGTTGCGAACGACCGGGACGCGTCGTATCCGGCGCGTCTGCATGATACGGACGACTTCCACCGGAATCGCATCCTCCGTAACCGTGATGACATCCGTGGTCATGACGCTGCTGATCGGTTCGGCTTTGAGTTCGGGGCGAGTGATCGACGGGATGAGACTGAACTCGGTGACGATGCCCACAATCTGGTCCTGATCGTCGACCACGGGCAGTCCACTGATACCGTGCTGAAGCAGCAAGGCAATGGCGTCGCCGATGGTGGCGTCGGCATTGATCGTGATCACGTCCGAACGCATCACCTGGCCGCATCGAAAGACCGTGGCGTTGACTTGCGAACCCGAGTTGTTCCAGTGTGCGGCCAGTTTCTTCTTGAGCATCTCCAGATCGAACGGTTTGATCACGTAGTCGGTGGCCCCCGCGTTGGCCGCCTCAAGGACGCGTTCTCGCTTCTTCTCGCCGGTCACCATGACCACCGGTATCTGGGGATCCTCCGCCCGGATGGCCTGGAGCACCTCCAGTCCGGTCTTGCCGGGCATGTCCCAATCGAGGAGGATTAGGTCGAATTTGTTCTGCTGGGAGAGTGCCAGGGCTTCGTCGCCGTCGGCGGCCTCAGTGGTATTCTCGACACCTATGGCCTCCAAACCCTTGACGAGAAGGGTCCGAATGGCTTTGTCGTCGTCCGCGATCAAAACGTTCTTGCTCATTGCTGCGTCCAATCTCGATCTCAGAGCCGAATTTCCCTTTTCAACGTGCCCGCGAGGGCCACTCGCCACTCGCACCATGCGCGTCTCCGACGAGCTTGATCGGTTGCGCCCGGTCCTGCGGTTTGAGTAGGCAGTGAAAACATAGGTTGCCAGGGCAACCCCGAGGGGTACACGACGGAAAAGAAGGTAGACATGTCGTGACGACTGAACAGCGTGGAAGACCTGAAACGGTTGCCACGATAGGAAGCCGCCCATTTTAGCAACTTGCACCAACAGACCCTTGCGGACGCGGTCCACGAATGATTGACGCGGCCGGCGCGCTTGGCGTACACCGAGGTGCCGCTTGAAGGGTTGGTCGATCCCCATCGGCACCGCGATGCGTCGCTTGGCCGTCACGGCAGATTTACCCCTCTGCCGGAGGGATTATCGGGTTAATTCGGTCGGATATTGTGCATATTCGCACTGATATTGCGAGACACTGCTATTGCCGCCAATTACAATGAATGCGTGGATTTGCCCACCGCAAGCAAGAGGCGACCCGAATGGACCGGCTGGTTGACGCCGGCTGTTGGTCAACAGACACGGCAATTTCTTCAGTTCTAACCTCTGATGTTGTCTTCTGGGAATGTTTCCGAGCACCATCGAACTACTTTTTTGTTGAGGGGATTTAATGATGATTGCGACAAGAACACGCACACTCGCTTTCGTTTTGGCAATCGCAGCCACGATGCTCGTCGCGGGGTCGGTTGCCAGCGCTGCGATTATTAACATGAACATTCGCTGGTCCGGTTCTACCACCCAGAGCCCGCTTGTTGGTCCCGCCGGCGGCCTCGGCGAGACCTGGAACAATTTCCAAACCAGCGGAAACCAGAGCGCCTTGCTCGACTCCACCGGCGCGCCTACCAGCGTGGGCTACACCACGAATTTGGGCGGCCCGGATCGATGGGGCTGGCCACCCAACCTCGAATTGATCCTTGATGGCTTACGTAACTTTGATACGAGTTCGACGAACTCGCAAGCATTCACTATCAACGGTCTCACCGTCGGCGTTCAGTACGATCTCTGGATCGCCTCCGCTAATCTTAATAGTAGTCAAAGAAGCCAGGGCGAGTGGACGATGATCAACCCGACGGCCAGCGCGACAGTCCAAACGGTTGACAATACCGCGAACATCAATGGGACCACGTGGGAACTGGGAAACAACTACGTGCTCTTTGAGAATGTGGTGGCGGACATTTTTGGCGAGATCGCCGTCACCGGGCACTCTCGCGACGACAACTCATACGATACTCGGTTACCTCTCAACGGCTTCCAGCTTGTGGAAGACACTTCCGTTCCCCCGCCCGAGTCGTTGACCTTCCTGAATGTGAACATCTACAGACCTGATCCCCAGACCGGGCTTGTTGGCCCCGCCGGCGGGTTAGGCGAGACCTGGAATCAACTCAATACCAATTCGGCGAACGGCTTGCTCGATTCTGATGGCGCGGTTACCAGCGCGGGCTACACCTCCACGAATTTGGGCGGCCCGGATCAGTGGGGCACCCCCAGCCTCGGATTGATCGCTTCTGGCTTACGCAACTTTGATACGGGTGCGAATAACTCGCAACAATTTGTCATCAACGGCCTCACCGAGGGCGATTTGTACGATGTCTGGATCGCCTCCGCTAATGTTAATAATGGTCAAAGGAGCCAGGGCGAGTGGACGATGATCAACCCGACGACCAGCGCGGCGGTCCAAACTGCTGACAATACCGGTGGCATCAATGGGGACACGTGGGAACTGGGAAACAACTACCTGCTCTTCGAAAATGTGGTGGTTGACGCCAGTGGCGAGATCGTCCTCGACGGGCATGCCCGCAGGGACAACTCATTCGATACTCGGTTACCTCTCAACGGCTTTCAGCTTACGCGAATCGCCGCCGCCGTCCCCGAGCCCTCCACTTTCCTCTTGGGATGCCTCGGCCTGCTGGGGCTGTGCGTCTTGCGACGTCGCCGACGACGCAGCTAGGACACCATAACGACTCATAAGCATTCCTAGGGCGTTGCCCTAGGCTACGGTGAATAAGGCCTTCGGCCATACGACTCGCAAGCGATGTTTCAAGATCGTGGCGAACTCTGTTTGGTGTTCGTCGAGACGTTCGTCCGGACGATGTCACAAGGGCCAAATACCCGCAAAAGAGCCCCCGCGGCCTGTCGCCGAGGAGGGCTTTTTTGATTTCTTCCCAAGACGCGAACCCGCCGATACAAAGTCCCTGCCGCGCGTTTCAAGCAACGACTGGCCAATAGAAATGAAGCTACCGATGAAAACCACGCTCCTTCTCCATATTGTCGCAGCCGTTGCCCTTAGCGCCGGAACAGCCCTGGCGCAGTATCCAGGCTGGCAGCATTCGGGCTCGGTTTACGTGCTCACCACGCCCGATGGCGCGAATCTGCCGGCAACGGCCTCGGTCGAGGGCTTCCCGTTGCTGGTGCGGTTGAATCGGGACTTCTTCAATTTCAGCGAGGCGAAAGCCCATGGAGAGGATATCCGTTTTGCCACCGGCACAGGCAAACCGTTGGCATACCAGATCGATCAGTGGGACGCGGCCAACGGACAGGCCGGTATCTGGGTGCGCATCCCGAAGATCCAAGGCAACGAGCGCCAGGAGATCAAGCTGTATTGGGGTAAGGCCGATGCGGAGAGCGAATCCAGCGGACCCGCGGTATTCAACGAATCCAACGGGTATCTCAGCGTCTGGCACATGAACGACCCGGTCCGCGATGAAGTCGGCACGCTCGAATCGAAGGATACGGGTACTTCATCCTCCTCCGGTATGATTGGCCAGAGCAGACGCTTTGACGTAGGTAAGGGGATCAACTGCGGGGAAACCATTACAGCCTATCCTGTCGGCTCCAGTCCCCACTCTACCGAAGCATGGTTCAAGGCCGAAAAACCGAATGCCACCGTCCTGGCCTGGGGAAACGAGCAGGCTCAGGGTAAAGTGATGCTGCAATTCTTCAGTCCGCCACACATGAAAATCGAGTGCTACTTCTCGGGCGCCGACGTTCGAGGGGACAGCACACTCGCCACGTCCCAGTGGATTCACGTGATCCACGCCTTTAAGAACGGCGATTCAAAGGTCTATGTGAACGGAGTACTCGACGGTGTCTCGTCGTCCGCGGGGGCCCCGCTGTCGATCAAGAGTCCCGCGAGGATGTATATCGGCGGCTGGTACAATAATTACAGATTCAACGGCGACATCGACGAGGTACGCATTTCCAAGGTCACCCGCTCGGCCGATTGGGTAAAGCTGCAATATGAAAACCAGAAGCCTTTGCAAACAGTGGTCGGACCGGTCGTGCCGTCGGGCACGGAGTTTTCGGTTTCAGAGAAGAGGATAACCTTATCGGAAGGCGAGAGTGCCGCCGTGTCGGCCAAGGCCGGCGGGGCTCAGAAGGTCTATTGGATCGTCAAAAGAGGTGGACAGGAAACCATTGTATCCGTGGACCGGTTCCATTTCACGTTGGATGCAGGCCGGG
>JABMRP010001026.1 GCA_013202535.1 Planctomycetota bacterium | reverse complement strand
CGGTGCGCATCGACCGCTTCAAGGGCATCCGCACCAAGTGTTACCAGAACCCCGACGGCCCGATCGAACTCTACGACCTGAAGAGCGACATCGGCGAGCAGACCGACGTAGCCGCCGATCACCCCGAGATCGTGGAGAAGATGGATCGGCTACTGCGCGACGAACATGCCGATTCACCGCTGTGGGATTTCAATCGCGCGAAGCGACCGAAACCGCGGTAGTTTGGTTGAGTGAGGGTGCGTGCAAGTGGCCCCCAGCGTTGAGTCGTCAGCCCCGCCACTGGGGGGCACGCGCGAAAGGGACTTCTGCGTGGTGTTTGGCGTGCCTTGGCTAGCGCGGATCACTTCGCTGTGCAAGTTCGGTGGGTAGGTCACCTGGCAGTTAGGCTATCGCCGATCCCAATACACGGTATGATAATCATAGTAGCGAAGTGGCGGTCCTTTACGGAAGAAGTGGCGCCACCGGGTTGCAACGTCTCCAAGTTACCATCGGTGATGTCATGGCGATTCAACAATTGCAGATTCAGGGGTTTCGCTCTCTCCAAGACACGACTTGGCAGCCGGGCCGGCTGAATCTCCTGGTCGGACCCAATGGGAGCGGAAAGTCCAACCTCCTGCGGTGTCTGGAGTTGATTTCTCACGCGGCCGAGGGAAATCTGGAGTATGTCGTTGCAGCCAATGGTGGGATCTTGTCTCTGCTCTGGGACCACGAAGCGAAATCGCTTGGATGGACACTGCGAATTGACCCTGTTCACAGACCGAGTGACCTTATCAAGCACGCGATAACCTATCAGGTGCAACTGACGCAGCTCCGTCGCGGGAGCGGCTACGACATCAAACAGGAGTCGCTGGGTAACTGGTATCCATGCGAATCGGGGCAAGAGCCCAACCCTTACTTCATTTTCCAGCGAGATTCCAAGGGCCACGTCCTTTCGGGGAAACGAGCCATGGGCCCGATGCCCTTAGCTGACGAACCGGAACCCAACGAAACATTGTTATCGCAGTGCGCAATCGTCGTGCCGGGCAACAACACCGCGCCCTTGGTCCGGCGCGGGATGCGTAAGTGGCAGATTCATTACGATGTCCACACGTGGCGGAATTCGCCTATGCGGAAGCCGGCTACCACCCAGTTCACAAAGACACTTGCGGCCGACGGCAGTAACCTGGTGACGGTACTCCATACGTTGTATACGGGCAACCGAGAGTTTCGCGATCTTATCGACGAGGGCATGAAAGCTGGTTTTGGTGACGAATACAAAGAACTGGTCTTTCAGCCGGCTGCGGCGCAACAGATCCAATTGGCCGTGCAATGGAAATCGAGCAGCCAGCCCCACGCCGGTGCGGATCTCTCCGACGGGACGCTCCGATTTCTCTTCTTGCTTACCGTATTAGCTCATCCCGAGCCGGGCGCCGTTGTTGCTATCGACGAACCCGAGGTCGGATTGCACCCCAGCATGCTTCCGATCATTGCGGAATATGCAAGCGCCGCGTCGGAGAAGACGCAGGTTGTGCTGACCAGCCACTCGCCCGAGTTCATGGACGCATTCTCCGATTTGTCGCCGCACGTCACGTTGTGTCACTGGGAGGATGGGAAAACAAACTTGTATGCGTTGGACGAGCAAACGCTCACGCAATGGCTACAGCAGTACCGGCTCGGACATCTATTCGCGCGAGGCGACCTGGAATTGCTGGCGATGCCGGAAGTGGAATCGCTCGATGACGCAGACAAACGCTTCGCGGGTCTCCCGTCTGAAGACGAGGCCATGGCCGACCTTGAGGACGGCGGCTGACACGAAGGGATGCCCAATGACACGGCCTCGTACAGCGTCAAGGCGAATCGCTCTGTTTGTCGAAGGCGACACGGAGTGCGGAGACTCGCGACAAAAGACGCTGCCGGTCTTCTTTCACAAATGGCTCGATCCGCAGCTAACGGGTAGCGTTGGAATTCAAGCCGTGAAATTCCAGGGTGTTAGCGAGTACCTGGATGATTTGCCCACGAAGGTGGGACTCTACCTGGACCGGCGCCGCGTGAACTACGTGGTCGGGCTGGTAGACCTTTATGGGCTGCCGCCTTCGCGAATCGATCTCTCTGGTTGCGCCACGATCAAGGAGAAAGTGGCCAAAGCCCGCCGGGAAATTCGCAAACTGATCCCGCGTGAGTTCAACGACCGGTTTCGCCAGCATTTCGCCGTGCATGAAGTCGAAGCGTGGCTACTTGCCTATCCAGAGCGGTGGCCGCCGAAGGTTCGAGATAAGATCAAGCGACGACCGCCCGAACAAGTCAATTTCAACGAACCGCCGGCAAAGTTCCTCAAACGAATACTCGACGGAAGATACAAGAAGACGGTCCGCGCGAAGAACATCTTCCCGCAAGTCGATCCCCAGACGGCAATCGACAAGTGCCCTTTCCTGAAGCTGCTGGCGGACGACCTCCTTGAGATTGCCAGGCGGCTTCAGTGACGGCACCCGGCATCCCCTTCAAGAAAACTCCTCCCCAAGCCGCTTCCTGCAATTGCGGCGACGCACGAAGACGACAATACATATTACCAGCGAGACGATGACCGACAAAGCGCCGATTCCCAGTCCGATGAATAGGTGCATCAAGAACCCCGTCATCTCCTGGCGAAGTTGGTCGACCGGGACGGTGGGCCCTACAGACGG
>JABMRP010001025.1 GCA_013202535.1 Planctomycetota bacterium | reverse complement strand
GATTAAAGACCTCAAACAACGCGGCATGCTCGACGACACGCTGGTGGTCTGGGGCGGCGAGTTCGGCCGCACGGTCTACTGCCAGGGCGGCCTGACCAAGACCAATTACGGTCGCGACCATCACCCCCGCTGCTTTACCGTCTGGATGGCCGGCGGTGGCGTGAAACCGGGCATCGTCTACGGCGAGACCGACGACTTCAGCTACAACATCGTCGAGAATCCCGTCCACGTCCACGATCTCAACGCCACCCTGCTGCACTGCCTGGGCATCGACCATAAGCGGCTCAGCTACCGATACCAAGGCCGCGATTTTCGCCTGACCGACGTCGCGGGCGAGGTTGTCGAGGATGTGCTGGTGTAACGGCACTTTGCTCGGCAGGTTGATAGGTCCGCGTGCCACTGCTTGCTTGCAAGCAGTGCCTCATCGGAGAACAAGTGTGGGGCTCGAAGACATTTCCCTCGGCCGCCCTACTCCGGCCCAAAACAAACCACGCTTCCGTCGGTCGCCGACATCAGCAGCCGGCCGGAAGCGGCGATCAGGCCGTCGAAGACGGGTGGGGCTTCGAGCTTCTGTTCGCTCAGGATCTTGCCGCCATCGGCCGAACACGCGCGGAGCAGGGCTCCCTTGCGACCCTCAAACGACGCCATCGGGTCGTCGGGGTCCAAGACATCGGGCGGACCGGCGATGAACAGAGACTCGCCGGCCAGCACCATGCCGCGCACTCGCACTGGAATCCAATGATGCCAGACGGGCGCCTTCATCCGGGTAAACCCCCAGCCCTTGGTCGTTCCCCGGGTGCGGTGATCGAGAACCGGTTCGTTGTCGTTGGCGTCGGCAAAGAGCAGGTATCCCTTGCCGCCGGGTGTGAACAGGGGGCTCTGCAGGTTTCGCTCAGGATAGGCCTGCAAGGCGTAGGTCTTCTTCGGACCCACGACGAGCAAGTGCCCGGTCTTCGCGCCGAGATGCCCCAAGTAGAACCCCGGCCAGGACTCGGAATACATCCAAAACGTGCGGTTGTACCACGAATCGTCGAGAAACCCGCCGGTCGCCAGGACGTGCCGCCCCATGCGCCGATCACCGAAACTGTAGTGGCCATGGGTTCGGTTGTACTGTTCGACCAGCGCGGCTTGGGTTTTATCCACCCACTTGCGCTGATGCACCTCGAAGCCCTGGTTGCGCTCGACATTCTCAACAACAAACGGTTGCTTCGAGAGGTCCATCGCCACCGGCGCATCCTTACCTTTGGGGTCGACATAAGGGACTTCGCGCTGGGCGAGCGTCCGATCGAGTTCGTATTGGCCGAGGAAGATCGAGTCGCCCTCGCTCACCAGGA
The DNA here is from genome assembly GCA_013202535.1 of Planctomycetota bacterium. Taxonomy (GTDB): domain Bacteria; phylum Planctomycetota; class Planctomycetia; order Pirellulales; family Thermoguttaceae; genus JABMRP01. The sequence goes on along the minus strand of JABMRP010001025.1, from coordinate 845 downwards.
CGTCGGAAAGCGCGCCTTCGATATGGTATCCGGCGATGAACGGTTTGCCCACCGCGTCTTCCCGGGTTCGAGCCCAGGTGTCGAGACACGTTTCATGCACGACCTTGCCGGTGGCCGGATCGAGCGCGAAGACGCGGATCCCGCCGTCGAGATAGGTCGAACGCCCCGCCGTGCAGTAAGCCAGTCCGTTGTCCAATAAGATGCTACCATGAACGCGCCAGGGCGACTCCAATTGGCCGAAGGCAACGATTTGCCGGTCGGAGGGAGCGGCGCGAAAACGCCAGACGCGTTCTCCGTCGGCGGCCCGCAGGCAGTAGACGTGCCCGTCGGCGCTGCCGAAGAGGACCAACGCGCCGTAGATGGTTGGCGGTGAGTCGATGCGGCCGCCGACGGTACACTGCCAGAGCTTGCGGCCGTCGTCGATCGCCAGCGCGTGCAGCGTGTGTTCATTCTTGGCGGCCACGAACACCCGATCACCGGCAACCACCGGCGGTGTCAACGGCCCGCCCAACGTCACTTTCCACCGCTGGGAGACCTCGGGCGACACCTTGCCGGCGGTAGCGCCGCTGCGCCGCGCGTCGTGGCGATACGTCGGCCAATCTCCCAGCCCTGCCGTGGTAGCCCCGCCCGTCGCCGGCTTGCCATAAGCCGCACCCCGCTGCAACCGCGGCCCTTGCTCCGCTTTCCGCTTTCCACTCTCCGCTTTCGCCGCTGGCGCCAGCGCATTAAACCCCGTCAGCTTTACGCCCGGGTAACAGAAACACGGATTGGGCGGCGCGTAAAGCAGCCCGTTGCAGGGCATGATGCCGTAGGTGCAGGGCCCGCGAACCCAATCGTTCTGGCTG
>JABMRP010001024.1 GCA_013202535.1 Planctomycetota bacterium | reverse complement strand
TACTCGTTCTCCTCCGGATAAAGCTCCAGCGCCTCGGTCCACGTCTGCATCAGCCCGCGCGACACGTTTCGTTCGACGGGCAATTCCAGCGGCCGGCCACGCGCGTCGAGGATTAGCCCGACCGTACCGCCGACGACCTCTCGGGTCACCGCCTTGCCGGGGCCTTCGCCGAGGTCGAAGCCTCGCGCGGGCTCAATGGTCACCGTTGCCTTCTCGCCTTCTCCCAGGGGCAACAGGCGCAACTGCCCGACGTGCATTTCGCCCGACTCGGTGAGCGTGGCGCCTTGGATCGTGTAGCCGAAACATGGCTTGTCCGGTTTGCCTTGCCCTCGAGGCGCGATACACGTTCCCAGATAGATCAGGCAGTCGCGCTGAAACACTTCCATGGCAGCCCGGTCGTGGACCTGGGCCAACACCCCCAGGTGGGGCATCATGAAGATGCTGTCCTTGGCCAGCGTCGTAAATCCCTCGGGCGCGAAGGCGTCGACCAGCATGGCCGCCGTCTGGTGCATCCGCGGGGCGTGGGAAAGAACGCCGCCGGACCCGACCAGCAGATCGAGTTTCATGTTGTCGACGATCGTTTGGCCGCTGCTCTGCTGGCTGAAGGTGTCGCCCACGGTCCGCTGCTGCTGCACGCCCTGCAGCGTGGTGGCGAATTCCTTGTGCTGCTTGTAGGCCAGTCGAAGCGCCTCCCGGGCGATCCCGTGCTCGAAGACCAGTGCCTCGCGAGATTGGGGGATCGTCGTGGGGCGAATCATCTTGTTCTTCACCCGATTCCGCAGCTCGCGCTCGTCCATGTCGAAATGGACCCAGCGGAGCACGTTGGCCATGGTGGCCTCGGCACAGACGTTGGAGATCGAATAGCTCATCCCCAGGTTGGCGCTGACGGTCCGGTTGAACTCGCCCGAAAAAACGCTGAAGACGTCGGTCGTCGCTCCGCCGATATCGACACCCACCACGTTGATCGCTTGTTGCTCGGCGATCGTCTGCAGGATATTGCCGACGGCGCCGGGGGTCGGCATGATCGGGGCGTCGGTCCACTCCATCAGCTTATGGTAACCCGGCGCGTGGGCCATGACGTGTTCGAGGAAAACGTCGTGGATCTTATCCCGCGCGGGGGCCAGATTCTCGACTTCCAGCGTGGGCCGGAGGTTGTCGACCACGGCCAAGTCGAACAACTCGTCCAGCGTGTCGCGGATCAACGGCGCGGCGTCCTTGTTGCCGGCATAGATCACCGGCAGCCGGTATTCGCTGCCGAACCGCGGTTGGGGTTTGGCCGGGGCGATCAGTTCGGCGATCTGGACGACGTGCGTGGTCGTGCCACCGTCGGTGCCGCCGGAAAGGAGCACCATGTCGGGCCGGAGTTCGCGGATGCGCTGGATCTGTTCGTGTGGACGACGCTTGTCGTTGGAGGCGATCACGTCCATGACGATCGCTCCGGCGCCCAGCGCGGCCCTCTTGGCGCTGGCCGCGGTCATCTCGCGAATCACGCCGGCAACCATCATCTGCAGACCGCCCCCGGCACTGGAGGTGGAGATGTACAAATCGCACCCGTCGGCACCGGCCGCCGGTTGGAGGATTCGACCGTCGCCGCCGATCAGTTTTCGGCCGGCCAACTCGCCCACCTCGGTCACCGCGTTGACCACGCCGATGGTGACGTCGGCAAAGGGCTCTTCCACGCTGGTCGGCGCTTCGCCGCGATGGGTTTGCCGATAGTGGCCGTCGATCTTCTCGATCAGGATCGCCTTGGTCGTCGTGCTGCCGCAGTCGGTCGCCAGGATGACGTTGATCTTCTCGGGGTCGATTTGCTTCATCGTCCTAATTCAAACGTTGGTTGTCGTTGCAGCGGGCAGCGGGGCAGGGTAGGGCGGTTCATGGCAAACCGTCGGCGGAAGAATCGCTGGCGGGCGACTCGCCTTCGGCAGGGGAATCGCACGACGGCCCGTCTTCCGGCGACGCCGGCTGATCGGCCTCGGCTTCGAGGGCTTCGATGCGTCGGCACAGGTAGTCGACCGAGCTGCGCCGTTCCAGAAACGCTGCAAACTCGCCATACGCCCGGCGATCGAGCAGGACCGTGGCAACGGGTCCGAAGAAGTGCATCAATTGGGCCGATAGATAGTTCAACGGCCGGCACATTTCCAGCAACATCAGCGCCGGCGTCGCCATCCGCCGGCGGACGACCGCTCGACAGACGCGGTCGGCCACGGCGCGCTGGCCTTCGGTCGGCTCGCCCGACGGGTCGGAGTTCACGGCAAAGGCATGCCGAAACCACTTCATGCGCTTTCTCCGCGGGCGGTTGTGGCGGCGATCGAGCGCATGTGCGCGCGGACGCACCGCAAGACGTCGTCGCCGACGGTGCCGAAGAGCAGATGCATGCCCCGATAAGCGTCCAGGCGGGATTGCCGGCTACGGGTCGACAAGTAGACGCCGAACCGGTCGTACCGGAAACGCCGGATCCGCGGCCAGTCGAAATGCCGGCTGCCGAACAAGTACGAGGCGGTCACCCCACGGCCGTCGATGGCGAAACGGCTGGGAAAGAAGAAGCGGCTGAGCGAGGCCACCATGACGACCACCGCCCCCAAGCCCCACCAGGGGCCGCCCGCCAGCCAACACGCGCCGGCCACCGCGCCGACGGCCAGGGCGGCAAGCACCGCCGCGCCGGGGCGCTGCCGGGCGGGATGCGCCCGCCACGTCAGTTCTCCGGCCGAATCGTTCATCTTCTCCGCCTTCATTTTTCCCGCGTTCGTCATCACCCAGCACCGCCGAAGACCCCGTATCGTCGCTTTCGGCCGGTCGGAAGCTCGGTAACGAGCATAGCGATCATCGCAATAAGACCGGCGTTGCATTATACAACGAGTGGGTGGGAGGCTGCAAGGACACGCCCGGCGGGCCCGGGCGGACGGAAGGCTGCAAATGGGCCCTTGGTGGGTGCAAATTGGGGGTCGGGAACCTTCCGGCTCGCCGCCCCCCGGCCGATTTGCCAGACGCCCCTTTGTAAACTACTCTTTCGGTTGAAGGGGCTTGCGCCGGTGGTATGGTTTGCCGCCGGGGGCGTACGCCGTTTACCGGGCTCCGTCCTCTCGAGTAACGAGGTCGCAACGACCATGACGCCACCGGAATTTCCGTCCATCGATTTGCATTCTCTGCTGACTGCCGATCAACTCCCGGCAATGCCCCAGAGCGCCATCAGCCTCTTGTCGGTTTCTCAGGACCCGACCGCGGGACCGGCGGAGTTCGCCATTCCGATCGAAGCCGACCCGGGACTCACCGTACAAGTACTCCGCTTCGTCAACTCGTCGTACTTCGGTCTTCGGCACGAAATCACCAACATCAAGCAGGCGATCACGCTGGTTGGCATGCGGGCGATTAAGAATTTCGTCCTCTACACCGCCGTGTTTGGCATGATCCCCGACCCCAAGTGCGGCCCGTTTGAACTCAAGAAGCTTTGGCAGGACTCGCTGCGCCGCGGCCTGTTTGCCCGGGCGATGGGCAAGACGCTGGGACTAAAGGAAGCCGAGGAGCCGTTTGCCGCCGCCCTGCTACAAGACATGGCCGTGCCGCTGTTGGCCAAAGAAGTGCCCGAGGCTTACGATACTCTGTTCGGTGCGCGCTCGGACAGCCACTGCCGGGTGCGACTTTCTCGCTTGGAGGAACATGTCTTCGGATGGAACCACGCCGAAGCCGCCGGAATCATCGCCCGCCAGTGGAAACTTCCCGAGGGGTTCGCGACCCTGATCGAAGACCACCTCACCATCGACGAGTTGGTTCACCACGCCGACAGCGAGCCGGGCAAGCTGGCCGTGGCCATGTCGGCCTTGTTGCCCAACGCCAGTGATCCGGGCTGGGCGGAATACAACCAATTCGAGAGCTACTACGAGCAGGCCCGCCCGGCCAGCGGACCCCCGGCCGCAGAACTATTGGTCCGGGTCGATCGGGAGTTCGAGGACATCGCCCCCGTACTACGTATCGCTCCGCCGGAGATCTCGTTGGCCGACACGTACAACGAAATGGCTGCTATCGAGGCCGAGTAGCCCTTCCGCCGAAACGTCCCACAGCCGCCGGACCCGCCGACCTT
>JABMRP010001023.1 GCA_013202535.1 Planctomycetota bacterium | reverse complement strand
TTCGGCAAGGGCGGGCAAGCCGCCCATGGCACCCCAACCGAGAGGGAGTCACACCATGACCAGACTTACAACGCTGCCCCGCATATTCGCCGTCACCCTTCTCCTCGCGACGGCGACTGCCGCCATCGCGGCGCCGGAAGTCGAAGTATCTTCCGCAACCCGAGCCGCCGACGGATTCCTCATGCACAAAGTCCGCTCTCCTTTCCAATCCGGCGAGACGTCGATTCGGGTGCTGCTGCCCGATCGGCTCGAAGAGGGCAAGCGGTACGCGGTTGTTTACGTGTTGCCGGTCGAGGCGGCCGATGGTCATCACTACGGCGACGGACTGGCGGAGATCAAGCGACGCGACCTGCACAACACCCACGATCTGATTTGCGTCTATCCGACCTTCTCGCACCTGCCCTGGTACGCCGATCATCCCACCGATCCGGCCATCCGGCAGGAGAGCTACTTGCGGAAGGTCGTGGTGCCGTATGTCGATGCCACGTATCCAACTCGGGCGACGGCTGAGGGACGCTTGCTGCTGGGGTTCAGCAAGAGCGGTTGGGGTGCGTTTTGCCTGATCCTTCGCAACCCGGCCGTCTTCGGCAAGGCGGCGGCGTGGGACGCGCCGATGGAGATGAGCCGGCCGGGCCAATACGGCTCGGGGCCCATCTTCGGCTCGGCGGAGAATTTTCAGCAATACCAGGTCACCCGACTGCTGGCCGAGCGGGGCGAACCTTTTCGCAAGTCGCGCCGTCTGGCTCTGCTGGGTTACGGCAATTTTCGCAATCATCATCAGCAAACCCACCAGCGGATGACCGATCTGGCCATTTCCCACGCCTACGCCGACGGACCCTACCGCAAGCACGATTGGCACAGCGGCTGGGTCGCCGAGGCGGTCGAGTTCCTCGCCGGCGGTCAAGAGTAGATCGTTTAGCAGCCTGTTGGAAAAGTCGTGTGCCACTGCTTGCTTGCAAGCAGTGCCGTGGATTCGAGCACAAACCCCGGCAATAAGCACTGCTTGCAAGCAAGCAGTGGCACCTGCCACGAAACCAAATCGCTATGCCCCCGGCGAAGTTTCGGTTATGATATCGAGTTCAGTGGTTCGCGGCCGAATCGTCGGCCGTCGAGATATGAGATTCTGCTTGCCCGGCGCCGCTTCGATGGGCTTGATTTCGGCGCAATAGAACCATGGCTTGCGACAAGCTGCGTCGCCGGATCGCCTGGGAGGCGGCCCGACTGATGTACACCCGAGAGGAAGCCGAGTACTTTCGGGCGAAGATGAAGGCCTCGCGGCGGGTGTGCAGCGGCGATGTCAAACCGCGCGACCTGCCCAGCAATCGCGAGATCCGCGATCAGGTGCAGGCGATGGCCCGAATGCACGAGGGCGAGCACCGCACCGAAAATCTGCGACAGATGCGGATCGAAGCCCTGCGGATGATGCGCATCCTGCGTCTCTTTCGCCCCCGGCTGATCGGCAGCGTGATGACCGGCCACGTGCGTCAGGGCTCCGACATCGATCTGCACGTATTCTCCGACAGCACCGAGGCCGTCTGCGCGGCGCTGGACGAAGAGGGCGTCTCCTACGACGTCGAGCGAAAACGCGTGCTCAAACAAGGCGAGGAGCGCCACTTCACCCACGTCCATGTGACCGACCGCTTTGTCTTCGAGCTGACCGTCTACGCCGCCGACAAAGCCCATTACGTGTTCAAGAGTTCGATCACCGGCAAGGCGATCCAGCGGGCGAGCATCGCCGAACTGGAACAACTGCTCCAGCGGGAGTATCCCGACATGGCCCTGGAACAGGCCGTGCTGGAAGTGGAGAACGCGGTCGATCCGTTCCAGATCTACGAGATGCTACTCTTGCCCCTGGAACGGGTCAAGGAAAGCCGCGAGCATCATCCCGAGGGCGACGTTCTGTATCACAGTCTCCAGGTATTCGAGCTGGCCCGACGCGAACTGCCCTACGACGAAGAGTTTCTCACCGCCGCCCTGCTGCACGACGTCGGCAAGGGCATCGACCGGGGCGACCACACGGCCGCGGGGCTGGAAGCCCTCGAAGGGTTCATTACCCCGCGCTGCGCCTGGCTGATCGAACATCACATGGAGGCGCATGCCCTGACCGACGGCACACTGGGCGTCCGCGCCCGGCGACGACTCGAAGCCTCGGATGACTTCGACGACCTACTCCTGCTGGCCCAATGCGACGACCAAGGCCGCCAGTGGGGCGTCGAAGTGCCCGACGTCGAAGACGCGCTGGAGTATCTCCGCGAGTTGGCAGCGATGTGTAACGGGTAAACTCCCGCCCCATGCTGTCGGGGGGGCAATGAGTGCGGAGCAGATTTACGCGGGTGTGGGATTAACCGCTGAAGATGTCCCCGAGAGTCGGCTGCGGGCTCGCTGGCAAAACTGTCGAAGAAACCTATCGGTGGACCACTGCGTATCAGAAAGGCAGTGTGGCCGGAATCCACACAGGCGTGGCGTAGTGGCAAGAGTTGACTCAAGTTGTTGTATGTTATAGTATTGCGCCGTTCCTTAGTCCTGAATTGTCTATTCCGTTAATGTGGTGCTTTCCAGGCCACAATTGAGGCAGGCCGCGTGAACAACGTTAACCCGCAACCGAAATTCGACAATCCTCCAGTGGTCGAGACTATTTTAGGTGTGCATTTCCAGCGCCTCGAGGGATTCAATTCCGCGCACCAGGGGATTTTGTGGGAGCAGTGCTTCAGGCAGCATTTTCCGGCGATCGAGGAACGAGGGCCGGTTGACGAAGTCCGCGAGTTGTTTGGCGAGGAGCGTAAGGTTGTCCCGGCGATGCGGTGGGAGATTTCAGGCCAACCAGCAACCCCTCGACTGTGGGTGGCTTCACCCACTGGGGAGCACATTCTTCAGATCCAGCGAGATGGGCTGTTGGCGAACTGGCTCAAGCCGGATGATGCGGCCGAGTATCGTCCGTACGACTGCCGCCGTGCGGATTTCCAACGAAATATTGAGCAACTCGACGCTTATGTGCAGAAGGAAAACATCGGCAAGGTTGTTCCCACATCCTGCACAGTCACTTACATCAACCACCTGCCATGCGATGCCCTCGATAACTTCTCACCCGCTTTGGCAGAGGCGATCACTTTTTGGAGTGACACAAGCAGCGACGACTGGCTCCCGCCGCCCGACAGGATCGATCTCCGTCTTACCTTCCCGATGCCCGAACAGTCGGGGCGACTCAACGTGCATATCAAGCCGGCGATTCGACGGTCCGACCAGCAGGTCGTTTTGCGAATGGATCTGACTGCCCGTGGTACCGTGAGAGATGGCACTCTTGCCGCGGCGATGGATTGGATTGACCTGGGACATGAATGGATCGTGCGAGGATTCGCCTCGATCACGCACAAGGAAATGCACCAGCTTTGGGAGAGAACTCAATGAGCCCGAATGACACGATCACTGATGACGCCTTGCTCGACATCGCGGACCCGTTTGCCGACGGGCCTCAAACGCGCGAGGCGGCTCCCTGGATTGAAGACGCTCGACGCCAGTTTCAAGCTATTGCCGAACTTCCATGTAATTGGGACGGTGATAACGCCTTGCCGCCGAAAAGGGGCGTTATCGATGGTGGCTTCTGCTTGCTGGTATGCCTGAGTTGTGGCGGCGACATTTCCAAACCGCATATCAACCCCACCCGAGACGGCGGCGTTCAGATGGAGTGGGAGGTGGGCACACGGTCCTTTGAAATCGAAGTAGTCGGCTTGGGGGCCGCAAGTTACTTCTACCAGGATCTGACCGGTGTTGAAGAGGAAGGTGAAATCTTCGTTCGCGAACAGTTGGACACGGTTATTCGCATGATTAAGCGAGTTGAGAACGCTGGCTGATTTGACACCCGGCAGAAAGGCACGCTGGTGTTGCGTGGCGAACCCGTCTCCGACAACGAAGTGCTTCTGCGCCGCATCCCGCCGGGCGCTGGTTGGTTTGAGCCGCCTGACTACGTGACTTCGGCTAACTTCAAGCTCCGCCGTGACGAAAACGGTCTGTCGGTCTATCGCCAAAATGTCGTTGGTGAACAGGAAGTCCTCAATAAGCCTGGGGCCATTTCCGGCAGCTTTGTGTTGAAGGCCACGGCCCGTGAAATTCGCGGTCTTCAGAATGCAATGGGCGATCCCCTCGGCCTTGATGTTGTCGCCGTCGACGACGCGGATGACCCTGGCCATGCCGAGATTCGGGGGCCTAATCCCGGGAAACTCTCCGGTGGTGCCACCAAGGCGATAAGGAATCTGTTTGCCGGATCCTACAGACAACCATAAGGCGGGTTGAGCGGGAACGATGCTTGACTCTCGAACCCTGGGGTGTTAGGCTCCCGAAAGGTGGGGCTGGACCCCCAGAGCCGGCGGCGTCTTGACTTCTTTCGTGAAAGGGCATGAAGATGGTCCGAGCTACGGCGTGGTTTGTGGTCCTTTCTGTTGCACTTCCCGTGGCGGGCCTGGCCCAGACCATCCCTGCCGCCGATGCGGAACCGGCCGCGACAACCGATCGATTGCCGGTGCCCGCGAAGGATGCCTCAATGGCCGCGGGCGAGGCGATTCGTGAAACGTATCGGGCAAAGTTCAGAGCGGCCAAGACGCAAGGATCGAAAGAAGAGCTTGCGAATTTTCTGCTTCAGTTGGCAAATGGAACCCAAGGTAATCCGGCCAAGCGGTATGCTCTGCTCACGGAAGCCGGGCGCTTGGCCTTGGAAGCCAAGAACGCAAGACTGGCGATTACCGTTGCCGCGGAAATCGAGAAAGCGTTTCAGGTCGAGCCGTGGCGCCTGCGCGTCACCGTGATGGGGGCACTGCGGAAATCGGTCCGAATGGCGGATCAGCGGAAAGTATGGGTCGAGAGCGTCCTGGAGGCGGCTCGGCAAGCCGGGGCGGACGGCAGCTATGATGCGGCCGGTTCGCTGCTGAAGCTGGCCGCCAATCCCATGGATCGACGGTTCTACGAGCAATGGACCGATGCCGCGTTGTCCGTGGTCGATGAGACCGTCGCCGCGGATCGTTACGATCTGGCCGCCGGATTGCTCGCGTTGGCCTCCGATACCGTTGCCGAGGCGAAGGACAAAGATCCGGCCCAGCGGGTTCAAGCCCGCGCGGTGGAGATCCAGCAGCTCGCCGGCGTGTATGCGAACGTCAAGGAAGCCCTTGGCGTACTTGCCCGGGACCCCACGGACGCTGGTGCGAACCTTGTAGTCGGGAAGTATCAGTGTTTCGGCAAGGGAGACTGGAAGACTGGGCTGCCCATGCTACAGAAGGGGGACGATCCTGAACTGAAGGACCTGGCGACCCTGGAATGCTCGGGAAAGACGGATGCCGCAACGCGGTTGGCCTTGGCCGACGGTTGGTGGGAACAAGCCGAAGTCGCCGAGGAGCCGGCCAAACGGCGGATGGTGCTGCGCGCGTGTCAGTGGTACGTCGGGACGACCCTGGAGCAGGGACCAGAAAAGGACCGGGCCGAGCAGCGGTTAGCCGTGGCGAAGCTCTGGGGCATCGATCCGTGTGCCGACCGTCTCGCGACCGGTGAGGCCGCCACGGGGGAAGGTGACGAAGAGGCCGCATTGGGCGAACGGCGCGGCGAGACTCCCGGCAGTGAGGCCGCGGTCGCGGCAGCCTTGAACTGGCTGGCCGAGCATCAAATGCCGGACGGCGGCTGGAGTTTCGATCATCACCAGCACCCCAACTGTGCGGGCAGATGCGGCAATCCGGGCACCTTGGGCAATGACGGCCGGGTAGCCGCTACCGCTCTTGGCCTACTACCCTTTCTCGGAGCCGGGCACACGCACAAAGAAGGCCCGTACCAGGAAACCGTCCGCAATGGGTTGAAGTTTCTCGTCTTCCGGATGAAGGAGACGCCGGCCGGTGGCAGCCTGTATGAGAAGGGTGGATCGATGTATTCGCACGGGCTGGCTTCGATCGTCTTGTGCGAAGCCTACGCCATGACCAGCGACAGGTGGCTCAAGAAACCGGCCGAGCAGGCAATCCGGTTCATCTGCTACGCCCAGGATCCGGTCGGCGGAGGCTGGCGATACTACCCCCGAAGCGCGGGTGATACGTCGGTTCTCGGTTGGCAAGTCCTGGCTTTGCTAAGCGGTCAAGCCGGCCAGCTCAAGGTGCCGCCTTTGGTTCTCAAGAAGGCGTCGACGTTCCTGGATGGATTGCAGGCTAACGGCGGCGCCAACTACGGCTACAAAGACCCCGGCAGCGGTCAAGCGACCACGGCCATCGGCCTGCTCTGCCGGATGCGTTTGGGTCTAGGCTGGAAACGCGACGACCCGCGACTGCAGCGTGGGGTCAAGTGGCTCAGCACGCAAGGGCCCTCCAAGGGCAACATGTACTACAACTACTATGCCACACAAGTCATGCTCCACTACGACAGCGAGCATGAGCAAGAGTTGTGGAACAAATGGAACGACGTCATGCGCGACCGGTTGGTCAACTCCCAGGTGCAGCAGGGCCACGAGGCGGGCAGTTGGCACCAGAAAGGCGATCACGGCGCCGACCGCGGCGGGCGACTCTATGTCACCGCCATGTCGGCCATGATCCTGGAAGTCTACTACCGCCAACTGTCGATCTATCGGAAGTAGAGGGCAAGTCCACTTCTTCGTCTTTCCACGCAACCTTTTCCCTGGGCGAACGATAATCAGGAGTGAGCGTCTTCGCCGAGGGTCCATCCGACCGGCTTGCATCTGTTCGCAGCCCGCCCCGCTTCTCAGCCGGCTCCAGTGGATCATCGAACCATCCCGTCATGTCCGTCATGGAAAGGGGCCAACCGATGGCAAGTTTCTCTCGCACCGTTCCCGATTTGGTGGAACAAGACCGCACGCGGCATACCTGTTGGGCGGCGGCCGTGACTTCCTGGGTCAAGGCCACGCCGAAGAGTCCGGCTCGTTGGTGGCTCAATTCGCAGGAAGACGCCATCTCGCAATACGAGATGTTTTGCAACAGTAAGGGCGGACTGAGCGTCAGCCCGGGCATGCAATGGCTGGCGGCCGGCGTGGGCATGGGGCTGAAGGTCTACAAGAAAGCCAGCGGGCTCGACGGGAGCTATCTCTACTGGCGGCTCGCCACCCGGGGCCATCTCTTCCTCTTGCTCGCCGGCGGCAGCACCGGACTGGGTAACACGCTGGGCCATGCCGTGGTCGTCTACAAGATCACCAGCGGCTCCGGCGGTTACTCCCTGGGCGTGATGGACCCCTGGCCGGGCATGGGCC
>JABMRP010001022.1 GCA_013202535.1 Planctomycetota bacterium | reverse complement strand
GGGGAGGTTAGGGGCTAGGGACTAGGGACTAGGGAATTTGCCACGCCCACGGGTGGCATCCCGTGGGTCCGGCTCGGATTGGTCATTTGGATTTGGCCGTGGGTCATTTACCATTGGGAGGTGCCGCCATGGCGTCGAACTGTGACAAGGAAGCTCGACAGGCTCCCTTTCATCTCGATCGGTGCGGCGATCTGACCGAGTTGCCCGATCTGTTGCGGCAGCGAGGGTATACCCAATCGGCGATGGGCGAGACGATGCGGATGGACGACGACGGGCGTCCCGGTGACACGGCCGCCGCCCTGCGCCGCACGGCCGAACCTTCGCCTTACCACACGCTGGTACGACTGTTCCTCATGGGCCGTGACGTGCCGACCGATGCCGTCGACGACGCCCTGGGAACGTCGCAACGAGAGCGGCTGGTGGCCGCCGGGTTGCTCCACGAGACACCTCGGGGGATCCGTTGCGAGGCCGCCTTGTTGCCCTACGACGATCTGCTGGTGGCTCGTGATCTCTGGCCGGAGTACACCGGCCGGCCGATGGCGCCGGACTACGTTCTGGGCGTCGGACCCGCCTCCCAGGCGGTGGCCAACCTGACGGTCCGCCGGCCGGTCGACGCGGCGCTGGACCTGGGTACCGGCTCGGGAGTTCAAGCTCTGCTGACCGCCTCGCACGCCGGGAAGGTCGTCGCCACCGACACCAATCCCCGAGCGTTGGCCTTTGCCGCGCTGAACGCACGACTCAACGGCATCGACAACATCGAACTGCGCTGCGGAAGCCTTTACGAGCCGGTCGCCGACGATCGCTTCGACCTGATCGTATCCAATCCGCCCTTTGTCATTTCCCCGCGAACCGAGTTCGAGTATTGCGACGGCGGTTTGCAGGGCGACTCGCTCAGCCAGCAGGTCATCGGCGGCGCGCCCGAACTACTGCGGGAAGGCGGCTTCGCCACGGTGCTCTTCAATTGGCACCACCGGGACGAAAGCGATTGGGCCCAGCGTCCCAAGCAGTGGGTTGCTTCGCGCGGTTGCGACGCCTGGCTGATCTGTTCCGACACGGCCGATCCGCTGAACTACGCCGCAAGCTGGCTGCGCAATGCGGCGGTCGGCGACGTCGAGTCCTCGGGCCGGTTACTCGATCGGTGGCTCGACTACTACCGCCGGTTGGATATTGGGCGGATCAGCACCGGCGCGATCCTCCTCAGACGTCGCCGGGCCGAAAGGAATTGGTTTCGCACCGATCGCGAATCGTCCGGCCCGCCACAAGACACCTGTAGCGATCAGATTCCGCGTATCTTCGCCGCCGCCGACCTGCTGGAGGAACTCACCGACGATAACGAGCTGCTCGACATGACTTTCGTCCTCACGCCCGACCACCAATTGCAGCATAGCCTCGCCCTTCGAGACGGCACCTGGCAGGTCGAACGAGCCCAGCTTCGGCAGACCCGAGGGTTCCCCTTCATCGGTAACGTCGACCGCTCGGTCAGCACGGTGCTGGCCGGCTGCGACGGCCGTCGGCCTTTGCGAAAGCTCGTCTCCGATTTAGCCGGAAGCCTGGGGGCCGATCCCCAACAGGTGAGCGAAGGCTGTATCAAGATCATTCGCACGATGCTCGAAACCGGGTTTCTCTCCCGCACCGACGGAGTAGGGACTGGGGACTAGAGAATCTGCCACGCCCACGGGTTGCATCCCGTGGGTCCAGTCCGGGGGATGGGTACGAGCGATTAGCGATTGGTCATTGGCCCCTTAGCGCGGGTCTCCCTCCTGCTCCTGCCAGGGGGTGACGTGGCACCTTGACAAAACGCCCATTCGTCCTTAACGTTGATACGACAACGCTGGCAGCCCCTTTCCGCAACTCACGCTAGAGGTTCAGTCGTCATGGCCGCGATTTATCGGGTGGACATGTCCAGTCTTTCGGTTCGCAAGGAAGAAGCGAGCGAGGCCTATCGGGACCTCGGTGGTCGCGGACTGACCTCCTCGATCGTGGCCGACGAAGTCCCTGGCACCTGCCATCCGTTGTCGGCGGAGAACAAGCTGGTCATCGCGCCGGGTATCCTCAGCGGCACGGGGGCACCGTGCAGCGGACGCATTTCCGTCGGCGCCAAGAGTCCTCTGACCGGTACGATCAAGGAAAGCAACGCCGGCGGACAGGGGGCCATCGCCCTGGCCACCCTGGGCATCAAGGCGCTCGTGCTGGAAGGCGCGCCGGTCGACGGCAAGTTTCATCGCCTGATGATCGACGCCGACGGCGTGAGGATCGAACCGGCCGATGACCTGATCGGCAAGGGCAACTACGACACGGTGGCTGCCCAGTTCGAGAAATTCGGCGACAAGATCGTCTGCATCAGTATCGGCCAGGCCGGCGAGATGCGGTGTTCCGCGGCGAGCATCGCGGTGACCGATCCGGACGGACGGCCCACGCGGCATTGCGGCCGCGGTGGGTTGGGGGCCGTAATGGGCTCCAAAGGCATCAAGCTCATCGTCATGGATCCCACCGGAGGCCAGCGCCCCAAGCCGGCCGATGCCGAGGCATTCAAGGCAGGCGCCAAAAAGTTTCAGGCGGCGCTGAGCAGCCATCCGTTGACCGGCGGAGGACTGGCCAAGCTGGGGACCAACGCCCTGGCCAACGTGATCAACGAAGCCGGCGCTTACCCCACGCGAAACTTCAGCGACGGCCAGTTCGAGGGAACCGAAGCCATCAGTGGCGAGCGACAGCACGACGTGATCATCGAGCGGGGTGGCAAGATCGGCCATGCGTGTCACCGCGGCTGCACGATCAAGTGCTCGCGAATCTACGTCGATGAAAACGGCCAGTACGTGACCAAGGGGCCCGAGTACGAGACGATTTGGGCCCACGGCGCCGATTGCGGGATCGACGACCTCGACGCCATCGCCCAAATGGACCGGCTGGACGACGATTTCGGGATCGATACGATCGAGGCCGGGGCCACCATCGGCGTGGCCATGGAGGCCGGCATCATCCCCTTCGGCGATGCCCAACAAGCCATTGGATTACTCAAGGAGGTGGGCAAGGGAACCGCCCTGGGACGATTGATCGCTTCGGGAGCCGACGTTTTGGGAAAGGCGTACGGCATGTCGCGGATTCCCACGGTCAAGGGGCAGGCAATGCCCGCCTACGATCCCCGGGCCGCGCAGGGTATCGGCGTGACCTATGCCACCTCGACCATGGGCGCCGACCACACGGCCGGCTACGCCATCGGCGCCAATATCCTGGGGGTCGGCGGAAGCGTCGACCCGCTGAAGCCGGAAGGCCAGGTCGAACTGAGCCGCGGCCTGCAGATCGCCACGGCCTCGATCGACGCCTCGGGCTTGTGCCTCTTTGTCGCGTTTGCCGTGCTCGACGACCCCACCGCCGGCGAGGGTGTGTGTGAGATGCTCGGCGGATTTTACGGCCGGGAGTTTTCCGGCGACGACTTTTCGGCACTGGGAAAACGCGTGTTGACCAAAGAACGCCAGTTTAACGCCGCCGCCGGATTCACCGCGGCCGACGACCGGCTGCCCGACTTCTTCAAATCCGAGAAACTGGCCCCACACGACGTCACGTTCGCCGTTTCGGACGAAGATCTGGACCAGCTTCACGACTTCGTCGATTGAGCACAGCGTCGATTGAGCACAGCGTCGATTGAGCACAGCGTTGGACCGACGCCGAAAGAACGAACCATGGCCCGAGTGGAAGTCCTTTTGTTTGCAGCCCTACGCGAGTACATCGACGGGGCCCGTTCGGTCGAGATTGAGATCCAGCCCGACCAGACCATCGAGCAGGTCCTGCTCGACCTCGGCGTGCCGCTAAAGCAGACACGCATCATTTTTCGCAACAATCGGGCGGCCGCCTTTTCCGACAGACTCCAAGACGGCGATCGCCTGGGGGTATTCCCAGCCATTGGAGGGGGGTAAGCGGCAAATGTCCTAGTAACCCGAAGCGTAAGCGAGGGACAACCAACGAGTTTCCTCGCTCACGCTTCGGGTTACTAGGATACGTTCGATACCCCCCCGAAAGGCGCAGGTATGCCTCACTGCCTGACCACCGGAGTTAGACCGGGTTGTGTTTCTTCGCCAGTTCGCTAGAATTAGTCGTTTGCGGTGATATGCAGTTCGTTGACCACGGAAATCGGCTCGCCCAATGAGCCGGCGGACGTACCCCGTGGACTTGGAAATATCGATCCCCTATTTTCGATCTGGACTATGAGACGCCCTTCAAGACCCAATAAGCGAAAATCCCGGGCGAAATCCCGCGGTAAGAAGAAAGACCCCCTGTTTATCGACGGCAAGCGCCCCCGGCCCATGTTCGTCGACTACAAGGACATCGATCTGCTCAACAAGCTGACCAATCGGCAGGGGAAGCTCATCGGCCGGCGCAAGAGCGGTTGCACGGCAGTGAGCCAATCGGCGGTGGCCCTGGCGGTCAAACGGGCTCGCTTCATGGCCCTGATGCCGTACGCCGGCGACTGACCGGTCCGGCCGGCGATTATTCCAAACTTTTGCCCACGGGTGGCTGCGCCCGTGGGTTTGTTTATGCGCGCGTGGAGCATGTTACACGTTCGTTACACCGTCAAGGTGACCGTTGTGTTAGAATCGAGGGCGTCTATCATAAAAGGAGGACGCCATGGGGATTCTTCACCGCCTGTTCAACCGGCGGGCGCAGGAAGTTTGGCGAGCCCAGACCCGGCTTCTGCATCGGCTGGGCTATGTCTTTCCGCCGCAAGCCGTGCAGTGGATCAGCACTTCGGCGTGCGACCTTCGCTGTCCACACTGCTACAGTTGTGCAGGACCGAAGAGCGACCGTGAACTGACCACCGACGAGGCGAAACGGCTGATCGTCGACGAATTGGTCGAGCTGGATCGGCCCACGCTGGTCATCGCCGGCGGCGAGCCGCTGCTGCGAGCGGATTTCGCCGAGATCGTCCAGCACGCCCACGGACGCGACGTTCCCTGGGCGCTGCACACCCACGGCGGACACGTCGAGCGGCTGTTGGATGTCTTTCGCAACTTCCCGCCGGTGATGGTGGCGGTGAGCCTCGACGGGCCGCGCGAATACCACGATACGTTTCGCGGCCGGCGAGGCTGTTTCGACCAGGCGCTGACCGCGATTCGGGCGCTCAAAGGGATCGGCTGCAAGGAAGTGGTCGCCGGCACCACCGTCACGCGCCAAAACGCCGACCTGCTGGCCGACATGGTGCCGACGGTCCTCTCTTGCGGGGCCGACTCGTGGGGACTGCACCTGATGACCGCCGAGGGCCGAGCCGCGGAGAACACCGCGATGCTGGCCACCTCGTCGCAACTCCGCCGCGCGGCCGCCTTTGCCCGGCGGATGCGATCGGTGATGCACGTTGAGCTGGACGATGAATGGGGAAGCGCCGGGGCGGACGACTGCTACTATCGCGACGAACCCTTCCTCTGCGGGGCCGGCCGATCGACGTGCGTCGTCTCGGCCGACGGCCATCTGATGCCCTGCACCACGACCGACCCGAGCCAAAGTCAGGGGAGTATCCGCGACTGCCGGCTGGGCGAACTCTGGGCCGACGGATTCGCGGCGTTTCGCGGCGGCGGAAAACAGCCGCAAGCCGACGCCCTGGACTGCTGGTTGCAGACGCGACACGGCCGATCGTGCCGCCGTTGCGCCTTCGACGAACCGGACTCCGCTGGTGAACCGGCGCTCGTGCGGGTATCGGAAGGAGGTGCGCGATGAAATGGATTCTCGTACCCCTGTTATGGACGGCGGCCGTGGTGGTCGCGCTGGCGGTGATCTGGCGAATGTGGCATGGCCGCAACGTGGTGCTCCGCGGTCGGTGGAGCCCCCGGTTTGTCCGCATGGTCGTGCTCGTTCTGATCGTGGTCGGCGTGGGCATCGACAAAGCTTCGTCCGAGCCGCCGCCGGAAGCCGGCCGGCGCGGAGTTCCACGCGTCCGACACGTCGCTCTCGCGTCGTCCGGCGTGTTGACTTCCCAGGCGGTCACTCGCTGGCGCCACGGCAACGCTCGGCTCGGTCCGTGGCAGACCGTCAAACAGGCGATCGTCACTCTGGACGCGACGGCCGCCTCGCCGGACAGCCAGACGATCGAAACGATCCGCGTCGGAACGTCGTTGTTGCCCGAGCAATTTCGCGAGCTGCTCCTTGCCGACGTTAACGCAATCGAGAAGGGTCAGCCCATCCCAACCGTTGATGCTGCGAAGTTGATCGCCACATTGGACGAGATGGAGCGGTTTGGCTTCTGCGATCATTGGTCGGTGGCCTATTTGTGGCGGAAATCGGCGCGATTGACTTCACCAGGGGATCGCACCCGGCTGGCCGAACTGTTCGTCCGAATCGAGCGACACGCGCGAATGACCGACGCCTTGATCTACGCGCAAGTTGCGGTCCGACCGACTCCCATCTCCCCCCGGGCGTGGATGAGCAAGGCGGGCCCGTCGCGCGAGATTCGCCTCCACGAAGAGCAGATCCAACAACGGATCCTGGCCGCGGCCCAAGGGGATTTTTCTACCCATCAGGCCACGACGTGGCAGCGCGACGCGACCATGGTGGCGGCCGTGGGCGACGGATCGGTGCCGGTGACGATCGTTCGCCCCGACGGGCGCCACGAACTTCGCCCCGGTCAAACGTTCACCTTCACGCGGCTCGATCTATTGGAAACGTCCCCGGGCGAGAAACCGGTCGTGTTGCGCCATCTGTGGCTTGGGCAAATCGAGTTGCTCGCCGGGCGGACGTTGAGCGTTTGGGATCTGCCTGCGCTGATTTCCCCCGAAGCGAAGAAGAAGCTGCAGTCGGTCGTCGAGAAGGCGGTCGCCGGCGATGAGCTGGCCGCCGAGCAACTCCAGCGTGCGTTGCCCTTGACGCACGAGGCGATACGGATTGCGGTGGAAGAAACGCCCCGCGCCAAAGGCGCACCGCGACTGCGTATGCTGTTGACGCTGTTCGACGATACGGTCGTACGCGATCGGCCGCCGCAATCGCCGGTTACCCGTGGCGATTTCCTCCTGCCCGGGATGGAGCGGTAGGAGTTCGCTCTGGTAGCCGCTCTGGTTCCCATGCTCCGCGCGGGAACGAGATGATACCTACTCTTTCTCGATCGGGATGTTTAGCGCGTCGAGCGTGCCGCGAAGCCAGCCGAGGGATTTGTCGATCATCGGGCCGCCGGCGCCTTCGCATTCCATGCTCAACACGCCGTCGAAGCCGTGGTCGCGGAGAATGGTCAGGCACTTGCGGATGTTGTCGGCGTTGACGCCGTCGCCCAGCGAACATTGGCTTACCGCGATGCCGGTGTCCTCGCCGCGTACCGCCGCGGCCAGCGACTCGCTGACGTCCTTGATGTGCAGGTGCGTTACCTTGTCGACAAACCGCTTCATAAACTTCACCGGGTCTTGTCCGGCGATGAACGAATTGCCCGTGTCGAAGTTCACCCGCAAATACGGGCTGTCGCAGAACTCGAGCATCTTGGCCAGCATGTCGGGATTGGTCGTGAAGTAGC
>JABMRP010001021.1 GCA_013202535.1 Planctomycetota bacterium | reverse complement strand
GCGCTTGGCTTCATCGAAGGACTCTACGCCGGCGGAAGCACGAATATCGATCAGGCCCTGAACACGGCCTTGAGCCAGTTGCAGGACTCCAAGTCACCCAACTACGTGATCTTCCTTACCGACGGTCTGCCCACGGCCGGCGAGACGAACGAAATGAAGATCGTCGACAACGCCAAGAAAGAGAACCGGGTGCGGGCGAGAATCTTCACCTTCGGCGTCGGCTACGACGTGAACAGCCGTCTGTTGGACCGGCTGGTTCGGGCTAACTTCGGACAGGGCGAATACGTCCGGCCCGACGAAGACATCGAAGAGCGCGTGAGCCGTTTCTACGGCCGAATTAAGGCCCCGGTGATGACCGACGTGAGCGTGAAGTTCGTCGTTGACGAGAAGGACGAAGAGGGCAAGTCGATCAATCGCGTCTACCCCGAGGACGCGTTCGACCTGTTCGCCGGAGAGCAGCTTGTCGTGGTCGGCCGGTATAAGAAGCCGGGCGATGCGAAGGTAACCGTCGCCGGGCGGATCGGCAAGAACAAGGAGAGCTTCGACTTCCCCGCCAAGCTGGTGAAGAAGTCGTCCGACGATACCAACGCCTTCGTCGAGAAGCTTTGGGCCGTGCGCCGCATCGGTGAGATTCTCGACGAAATCGATCTCAGCGGTAAGAACGACGAGTTGGTCGAGGAGCTGGTGAAGCTATCCACGCGGCACGGCATCCTCACGCCCTACACGGCGTTTATGGCCGACGAGAACACGCGGGTGCATGATCTGGCGGCCAACACGGCCCGGACCGATCTGCATCTCGGCGCGTTGTCCAACTCCTCGGGCGCGGGCGGATTCATGCAGCGCGAGGCGAAGGCCCGGTTCAAAGCGGCCGGCCAGGGAGCCGCCGCTCCGTCCGCGCCAGGCAAATACTACGCCCGCGGTTCGTTCGACCAGGCACTGCGTAGCGTACCGGGTGCTAAGCTTCCCGCCGCCACCATGCCGCGACCAGCCGGACGTCCGTCGGTGGCCGGTCCGGGTATGGGCTACGGTGGCGGCCGGATCGCCGGCCAGACGCCTCGTGCCGACGGTGATGAGCTCAGTTCGGAGGAAGCCGCCGCCGCGGCCGTGCGAAACGTCGGCAACAAGACGTTCTTCCGCCGCGCCGAGCGTTGGGTCGATTCCAGTGTGACCGAGAGCCAGGAGAAGAATGTCCAGCAGGTGAAGCAGTTCAGCCGCGAGTACTTCGACCTGGCCCGCCGCTTCGGGCAGCAGTTTTCGCAATACCTGGTCTTCGACGAAACCGTTGTGGTCGAGTTCAAAGGGCAGGCGTACGAGATTCTGCCCGAGGGGAGTTAAAAACCGGCTTGCCAACCGATTCCCGTCCAAATCCCCCGCGCTGCGGGGGTGGCGGAGGGATTCAAAGCGGGCGTCAATACCTCGGGGCTACCGCAGCCGCTGGCGCCATTTCCCCGGGTCACGAGCGGTATGGAAGACGCAATAGACCGTCATCGTCCGCTCGGCGTACTCGTAGAAGATCGCGTACGGAAATCGCCTGACCATCGCCCGACGGTAGGTTTCATGGACTTGCGCGTGAATTTCGGGTGTGCGGCGGACTTGTTGGATACAGGCATCGACGCACCTGAGAAACTCCTCACCCAATCCAGACCGATAACTCTCGTACCAGCCGTACGCTTCCGCGATATCTTGTTCCGCTTCGAGCGCGATAATGAGTTCAGCGACCATACCGGCTTCGCACCCTCCGCTGGACCTCCTCCCAGGAAAGTCCGGAAGCCGGTTGACGCATCAGGTTAGCCTTTCGCCGGGCTAGTTCCTGCTTCTGCCAATCGTGGACGGGAACCTCTGAAGGGGTGGCCGCCAGGTCATCCCAGAGGTCTTCCACCAACTGGAGTTTCTCCGTCGGGCTCAGGTCGAAAACGGAAATGGTCTTGGGAGCCATCGTTGTCCCTCGTGACGAGATGGGAGAAAGGACACACGGGTCATCCCCTCGATCTTCGAGGATGTTTCGCGGTGAGTCAAGCCTCTTGTGCCAAAACCGTGAGCTTGCGAAGCGTCTGGCTGCGTTCCTGGGTAGTCTGGAGATCTCCAGGGAACCGCCGCCAGTCTTACCGTCGCCGGTTCATCGCCCGAGCGATGTCGCGCTTGACGTCGGCTTTCTTCATCGCTTCGCGCTTGTCGTGCGTTTGGCGGCCGCGGCAGATGCCCAGCAGCACCTTGGCCTTGCCCTCCTTGAAGTAGAGCTTCAAGGGGACCAGCGTCAGGCCCTTCTCGTAGGCCTTGGAGGCGAACTTCTTGATCTCGCGACGGTGGAGCAGCAGCTTCCGCTGACGCAACGGGTTGTGGTTCAAGCGGTTGGCTTCGACGTATTCGGCGATATTGCAGCCCACCAGCCAGACTTCGCCACCGCGGAGCCGGCCGTAGGCTTCATCGAGCGAGACCCGACCGGCGCGCAGACTCTTCACCTCGCTGCCGCACAGCACAATGCCGCATTCCAGCGTTTCCAGCACATCGAACCGCCGCCGCGCCTTGCGGTTCTCGGCGATCTTCCTGTGATTATCCAGGGGCTGGTTCTTCTCGCCCTTTTTCTTCTGCTTCTTGCCCGTGGTGGGGTCTCCTTCTATTCTTCGCCGAGGGTCGATGCTACAGTGGCATGTTTCGTATAGTAGCCATCTCGCTGGAGCGAGATGTAGCCCTAAACGCGCTGAATCTTCAAAGGCTACATCTCGCGGAGCGAGATGGCTACTATACGCACCCCAACCTCTCTTTTACTCGGTCGACCGTTCGGATACAAGGACATGTGATGCCGATTCCCCGCGACAATCAGCATCCGCCGGTGATGGAAGCCCATCTGCTTGCAACGGTCGACTACCACCGTTGCGTCGAATTGCAGAAGCGGCTGGTCTATGAAAGCGGCGGCCGGACCGACGGCCAGATCACGCTGTTGCTGTGTGAACACGCGTCCATCATTACTGTCGGAAGGGCCGGTTCGCCGGGCGAAATCCACATCGGTACCGCGGAACGCCGCTCGCGGCAACTCGACGTCCAGTGGGTCAATCGGGGCGGCGGGTGCATGGTCCATGCGCCGGGCCAACTGGCCGTCTATCCCATCGTGCCTCTGTCGTGGCACGAGATGTCGGTGGGCCGCTATCTCGATTGCCTGCAAAAAGGGCTCCTGGCCGCATTGGCCG
>JABMRP010001020.1 GCA_013202535.1 Planctomycetota bacterium | reverse complement strand
TGGCTTTGCAGTTGGAGCTTCCAAAGCGCGGTGGCGAACCTGACCAACTATCTCGGCAACGGTCCGGGAACGGTGGCCCAATCCGGCGGCAGCAGCAAGACCAAGATCGTGGCGTCCTACGATTACCGTGACGAGCGGGGGGAACTACTGTACCAGGTGGTGCGATTCGATCCGAAGGACTTCCGCCAGCGGCGGCCCAAGGCCGGCGGCGGCTGGGAATGGGCGGTCAAAGGGACGCGAATGGTCCCTTACCGCTTATCAGAACTATCGGCAGCCGATCCCGCGTGCGACGTGTTCATAGTCGAGGGAGAAAAGGACGCCGACCGTGCGGTCGGCATTGGCATTGTGGCCACCACCTGCGCCATGGGCGCGGGGAAGTGGCGGTCGGAGTACAGTGAGCACTTTCGCAATCGGAGAGTCTGCATCATCCCCGACAACGACGAGTCCGGGCGCGAACACGCCACCCAAGTGGCCAGATCGTTATGTGGGATTGCCGACAGTATCAAAGTTGTCGATCTGCCGGGCGTGGCTGACAAGGGGGACCTGTCCGACTGGCTGGACCAGGGCCATACGTATGACGACCTAGCTGCGCTGGCCGAAGCCGTACCAGAGTGGTTTCCGGCGTACGGTGACGAGCAGCCCGAGCCGGCGATGAAGCCCATGAGGCCGAAAAACAGGCAAACGCCATCCCAGGCCACGGCGCTGGTGGCACTGGTGGTAAGACAAGGTCCCCAGTTGTGGCACACCCCCGAGGGTATCGGCCACATCACCGTGCCCGCAGGTGGCCACGCCGAGAACTGGCCCCTCAGGAGCGCCGGTTTCCGGCGATGGTTGCAGCGAGAATTCTTTGTGAAGACCGAGGCGGCGGTCAACGCCCAAGCGATGCAAGATGCAATCGGCGTGCTGGAGGGCAAGGCCATCTTCGACGGCCAACAGCACGATGCCCACATGAGGGTGGCGGAACATTGGGGCAGCATCTACATCGACCTGGCCGATCCTGACTGGCGAGTGGTCGAGATCGACGCCCGAGGGTGGCGGGTGTTGGCCAAGTCACCCGTCAAGTTCCGGCGATGTAGGGCGATGCTGCCCCTGCCGACGCCTGCCCCAGGTGACATTGCGGAACTGCGTCACCACCTGGGTTTGTGTGAGGAGGGTTGGCCGTTGGTGGCGGGCTGGATGGTGGCGGCGTTACGGCCAAGCGGCCCGTTCCCGATCCTTAATCTGTATGCCGAGCAAGGGGCGGGGAAAACTACCATTGCCCGGAAGATCCGGGAGTTGGCTGACCCCAACACGGCCCCCGTGCGGTGCGAGCCGAAAGAGCCAAGGGATTTGATGATTGCCGCCAACAACGGTTGGGTAATCGCTTTGGACAACTTGAGCCGCATTTCCCCTTGGCTCTCTGATGCTCTCTGCCGGCTGAGCACCGGCGGCGGGTTCAGCACGCGGGAACTGTACAGCGACGCTGAGGAGGTCATTTTTGACGCCAAGCGGCCGGTTATTCTCACGGGCATTGAGGAGCTGGCCACCCGCGGCGACCTGCTTGACCGAAGCCTGATTGTCAACCTGCCGAACATCCCCGAGGCCCGGCGTCGGCCCGAGAGCGACATCTGGCGCGAATTCGACCAGGCACGGCCACGGTTGCTTGGGGTACTTTGCGATGCCGTGTCCGCGGCCCTGCAAAATCTGTCGAACACCAAGATGGCCAAGCTCCCCAGGATGGCCGACTTCGCCATATGGGCCACGGCCGCCGAGCCGGCCATCGGACTGAAGGGCGGGGAATTCCTGGCGGCTTACGAGGGAAATCGTGCCGCGGGAAACGAACTGGCCCTGGAAGCGTCGTCGGTGGGCAAGGTGGTGCTGGACTTCGTAGCCGGCATCGGCGTCTGGACCGGCACGGCCAGCGAGCTGCTGGCCGAGTTGGACGAGTTGGCCGACGAAAAGACCAAGCGGCTAAAAAGCTGGCCGCAAACGCCCAGATCGCTATCGAACGTCCTGAAGCGGCTGGCACCCAATCTGCGAGCGGTCGGCGTGGAAGTCGAGTCGGGCAGGACCGGGAGGGGCCGATGGATCACGCTTAGAAAAGAAGGGGAATCCAGCGTCACCAGCATCACCACCCTTGAGAATCACGGGGATTCCGACGACCAGGGTGACGCAAGGGTGACGCAAAACCCGGCGGGGGTGACGCAAGAAAACCCCGAAAATGACGCAGGTGACGCGGGTGACGATGAAATCCCTTCATATTCTGCTGACGTGCAACGGGACTTGTCGCCCGAGCAGAACGCGGCGGTCGAGGAGTTTCTGAGGTCTTGACCATGCGAAAACCAACCTCATCACGGCGACGAAGCGTGAAGCAACCCGAGGGGACGGTCGACAATTCCAGGGAAGGCCGGCTGCGGCGGCTTCTGGCCAGCGTGCCCGGTTTGAAGCTGGCGAGCGAGATAGGTGTCGCCCCCGACTTGACAAGACGGCGTGCCCTCGGACGACACCCCGGCGCCTGAAATGGCCGCCGATTCCGTTTCAATGGTACAGACACGGCGGGAGGTATTCTTGATGTCTACACGAGAGGCTTTATCGCGTATTGCAGTCGCGCTTGAACGATTGGCGGACCTTTTTTGCCCCCAGGGCCCCCAGCCGGGCCTGGCAGAACTGCACGACAAAATGGACCGATTCCTGGCGTCGGCGTCGGCCAGGAGCAATGGGCAGCCCCACGAGCCGCAGGACGGCAATAGGAAAGCCGCCGACCGGGACTTCTACACCACCCAACAGGCGAGGGAAGCAACTGGATGGTCGCGATACTCCTTTGCCGAGCGCTGCAACCGCGGCATCATTCACGCGGAGAAGCGGAACGGAACGTGGTGGATCGCGCGGAATGAGGTGGAGCGGATCAAACGCGAGGGGTTGCCGCAGATGCCGTCTACTGGCCGATCACGTCGGCGGCCTTGAACACTTCGCCCATGACGGCCTTCGTCTGCTCGGGGTACAGGTGTCGATACCGCATTCGCATATCTTCCGTGGTGTGGCCCACCCAGGCATCGATGTAGGGCTGCGGGACTTTCTTGGCGGCGCAGGCGCTGATGAACGAATGCCGTAGCGCGTGGAAGCCCCGGACTACCTTCCATTTCTCGCTGGTGGCGAGCGTCGCCTTGAAGTAGTGTGCGGCCTGGTGGACGGTCAACGCGTCGGGCTCCTGCCGCTTGCTCTTGCTTCGGAGGACCCCCGGCGGCGCGCAAATGGTGAAGGGGCCCCCGGGATGCTGCTTGAACCATTCGGCCATGATGGCTTTCAGCCGGGCGTTCAACTCGACCCGTCGGAACGAAAGGCTGCGATCCTTCCGCCGCTTCTTCTCCCGTATGAGAATCGTTCCGCCCTCCATGTCAAAGTCCGAGACCTGAGATCGCAGCATTTCCGATCGGCGGCAGCCGGTGAAGGCTGGCATCGCCACCATCGGGTAGATGAAGGGGTGGGCAGCACTCCTCTTAACGTGGGCAAGCAAGTCGAGGACTTCGGCTTCCCTGAGATACAGGCATTCCCAGAACTCGGACTCTTCGCCCTCTTTGCCCGTCAGCCCCAAGCGATCTAGTTGCCGTGCTATCTCGTCGCGCGTGGCGAACGGGGGCTTGTCCGGCGGCTTGGGCAGGCGGACCTGTTTGCGCGGTAGCTCGCCCGTGACCAGACCGCGTGCCAGGGCGAAGTCCCGTATCTGGTGGAACGTCTGCAATTCCTTCTTGATGGTGGTTGCGGAAACCCGGCGGGCCCGGTGGTTGACGTAGCCCTGCAACTCCCCCGGGCCGATCTTCTGAAGGGGCGTCAGGTGCCCGAGCAGCTTCCTGAAGTGGCGCGTGTGGATCCGCTCCGTCTGCAACGAATTGTCCGACTTGGCCCCCGCGGGGATGGAATCGAGATAGGCGTCGATCACGTCGCCCGTGGTGGCCATCGCCTCAATGCGCGGCGTGCGCCCCGTCCTGCCCCCGGAGCGGAGGAACATCCAAACGTCGTCGGGTGTCGCGGCCGGGGGCAGAGTCAAGGTGCCATCGTTCAGCAGCCCCATGGTCCGCTCGATAGCCCGCTGGATGTCCCCCGCCTGCTGCTCATCGTGGGTCTCCAGGGATCGAAAGAAACTCGCCCCCCCGAACCGAAACCGAATCCGCCAGACGCCCGAGCTATGCCTGTGCAAGCTTGCCATGTTTCGGCCTCCTGAGCCTGATAGCACCAATTGACAGCGAACGCCCGCACTCCCCCACAGCCAGCAACACCCAGGCAATATCCTGCGCTATCTTTGCGCTATCTGTCAAGCCACCCGGAGAGCGCAAGAGAAAAGGACTCGCGCCGATTTGACGTAAGTCCTTTGATAGCAAGATGCCGAAGGGGGGACTCGAACCCCCACGAGGTTAACCCTCACTAGGTCCTGAACCTAGCGCGTCTGCCAATTCCGCCACTTCGGCTCGACGTGTTTTTTAAGACAGTCTCGCCGACAACGCAACCCCCCTTTGGCGGACCCTGGCCAGTTCACGCCTCAAGAAACCGAAAGCTGCCGCCCCACCGCCAGTGTGGGG
>JABMRP010001019.1 GCA_013202535.1 Planctomycetota bacterium | reverse complement strand
TACTGGTGGTACCTCGATCTGCGCCGCTACGGCACCGTGCCGCACAGCGGTTTCGGATTGGGCCTGGAGCGGGTCGTCCAGTTTGCCACCGGCATGGCCAACATCCGCGACGTCATCCCCTTCCCCCGCACCCCCGGCAACGCGGAGTTCTGATTTCCCCTGCGTCCGCCAGGGCCTGTTCATCCGACCGCCATGCGCCCCGCGCACGCCGTCTCGTATTTTCCCCCATCACACCACCCTCTCCGCCAATCCCCCCCACTGCGCACGTTCCAAACCGCACATTCCGACTACCCGCACGGCCCAGTCAGTCGTCCAGGGGGTTTGACTCACGCCGGGAGCCAGCGGGGCCGATGTTAAGATGTATCGGTCACGGAAGATGGGAGTTTGGCGCAAGGTAAGGCGCGCCCCCCGGTCCCCGACCGGGGATCGAAGGGCAACAGTCGCCCCGACCGGTTCGCCGTGGATCACGGATGGCATCGCCTGTGAGAGACATTCCCCGAGGGCCCGAAATCCGTGACTGCCATGACTTCAAAACAACTGAAAATCTACGCGGAAAAATCCCCCGGCGCCAAGCAGCCGTCGATGGCCGACGTACGCGATTTGCCCGACTTCATCGAGGCGTTTGAAGAGGCCACCGGCTGGTCGCTCGGGTATCGGTCGGGGGAGCCCTCGCACCGGAGTTCCGATTGCCTTTGGTCCACCCCGGTCAACCCGGGCGTTGGCGCATCCGCCGGACACCTCACCCTCGAGGCGGGCACATCGGACACCCTGGGTCACCATTCGCCGATCGACAAGCATGCGGCGCAACATCTGGCCTCCGCTACCGCGGGTATGCTGGGGCAGATGATGGACACCGGTCGTTCCCTTTGGCAGCGCGAGGCCGAACTGGCCGCCGGAGTCCCCCTGGTTCCTCGCGGCAACGATGAGAAACATCTGGCCGAGCAACTTGAGGCCGTGCTTCGCGGCGGAGCCATGGCTGTC
This sequence comes from Planctomycetota bacterium, assembly GCA_013202535.1. Lineage (GTDB taxonomy): Bacteria > Planctomycetota > Planctomycetia > Pirellulales > Thermoguttaceae > JABMRP01. The sequence continues at coordinate 1,194 of JABMRP010001019.1, read as the reverse complement.
GGCTGTCAGGCGGCGGCTCTGTACATGCTGGACGAGGCCACGACCGAGTTGAAACTGCGTTCGGCTTGGGGGCTGCCGTCCGAGCGATACACGGCCCCGGCCAGACCCCTGCGAGACGCGCTGGCCGACCTGGAGGCGATGCTCGGACACGCGATCGTCCTGGAGGACACGCATTCGATGCAGCGATGGAATCCGCCCGAGGACTTCGCCTCGGCCGTGTGCGTTCCGATCGCCTCGTCGACGACGATCTTGGGCACGCTTTGGATGTTTTGCGACGAGCCACGCGATTTCGGCGATCGGCAGACCAACGTGGTCGAGATCGTCGCCGGTCGGCTGGCCGCCGATCTGGAACGCGAGATGTTGCTGCACGAGAGCATCGACAGCGCTCGAATGAAACGTCAATTGGCCGCCGGCCAGCGTCTGCAGCGCGGACAACTTCCCGCCGTCGCACCGCTGCTGGACGATTGGGACATCGCCGGGTGGACCGCTCAGGCGGGTCCGATGGGCGGCGATTTCTTCGATTGGTTCTCCCTCGGCGATGGGCTGCTGGCCGTGGCCGCGGGCGATGCCATGGATCAGGGGATCGAGGCTGCCATGGCCGCCAACACGATCAAGGCCTCGCTCCGCTCACACGGACAGCACTATCGCAGGGCCGGCCGGTTGCTCACCCAGGTCAATCGCACCGTCTGGACCGGATCGGCGGGCGACCAATACGCAACCATCTTCTGCGGCATCATCAACTCGGCCACCGGGTTGTTGCACTACGCATCGGCCGGCCACCCGGGCGTCCTGCTGCTCGACGGCGACGGATGGAAATCCGCAGCCCAACCATGCCCCCCACTGGGGGAGAGCCCGGAAACCGAGTACCGCCAACGGCGATGCCGCCTGAACCCCGGCGAGGCGATGGTTGTCTTCACCGATGGATTCCGCGACGCCCGAGCCCCCGACGGGACACTGTTGGGCGAGGCCGGATTGGCCGAACTCCTCAGCGACCATCTGCACCAGAGCGCCGAACGGCTGGTCCAAATCGCTCGGGAGCGGCTCGAAGGCCACACCGCCGACACGAAACTCGACGACCGCACCATCCTGGTAATCCGGCGGCGATGATCCATCGCGGGCGATCCATCGCGGGCGAACCATCGCGGGCGAACCATCGCGGGCGAACCATCGCGGGCGAACCATCGCGGGCGAACC
>JABMRP010001018.1 GCA_013202535.1 Planctomycetota bacterium | reverse complement strand
GGCCGCGTTGATCGACTCCAACTCGGCCTGCAACTGTCCGACGGCGATCAACCCGGCCGGATCGTCCGACCCGCGGTTGATCCGCTTCATCGTCGAAAGGCGTGTGGAAGCCTGGTTCAGCAGGGAAATAGACTTCATCAGATTGTGCTGTACGGTCAGATCGATCCCGGACAGCGAGCTGCTGATACGCATGAGAAGAACCTTTGCCGGTGCGAGAAATCAGAGGAGATCGTCGAGGAGCGTACGCGGTGGCTATGGCTACTTGAAGTATAGCATATCGGCGCAAGTGGCTATTTCACAATGCGTTACGATCTATTCGCCGGGTGCCATGAGGGCTGTCCTTTTAGTAACCCGAAGCGTCAGCGAGGACGTCTCTTCCGACCTCGCTGACGCTTCGGGTTATGTCCGATCACCGTGTGCCGGGGTATACTGGACGCGAACACGCCACAGTCGTTCCTCGCACGCGTCGTCAGAAGACACAACACCCGACGAGAAAGAGTAGCCACTGCCCCATGTCCCAACAAACGCTCAATTCCCAGAAGGTCATCGAGACGATCCAAACGCTATCCAACCGGATCCTCGAGCGGTTTCCCGACTCAAGCTTGGGTCGGCTCTGCGGCCAGTTATTGAACATCGCCCAGCAGGCCAAGCAACGTTCCGCCGGGTTTGCCCAGCCGATTGTCAGCCTGCGGATTCTCACGGTCCTGATCGTCGTGGGCACGCTGATCACCATGGTGGGCGCCGTGGTGCTCCTAAAACCGCCGTCGGACGAGGAACTGGCCTTCGTCCCGTTCATCCAGTTGCTCGAAGCGGGTATCAACGACGTCGTGCTCATCGGCATTGCCGTCTTCTTCCTCGTCACGCTCGAACGGCGGGTCAAACGTCGTCGGGCACTGGCCGCCATGCATGAGCTTCGAGTCGTTGCCCACATCGTCGACATGCACCAACTCACCAAGGATCCCGAACGCCTGACCCACGGCGGTAAGGAAACGGCCTCCTCGCCCAAGCGCACGATGACCGAGTTCGAGTTGAGCCGTTACTTCGACTACAGCAGCGAGATGCTCTCGCTGACCGGCAAGATCGCCGCCATTTACGTACAGAACTTCGACGACGACGCCGTGCTGGCCGCGGCCAACGAAATCGAAACCCTGACCACCGGCCTTTCGCGAAAAATCTGGCAGAAGATCACCATGCTCGGGTCGTCGGGGAAGGAGTGAGGTTCACACTGTCGCTCAAAGCACGCTCTCCCCTCCTGCTGAACCCTTTGGAGAAGAAGATGAGTATCGAGCGGATCATCGTCATTATCACCATTGCCGTGGTAGTCACGTTCTTGATCACGCTATTCTACAAGCTGATACCGTATCGGCGGCCTCGCGAGAAGAAACCTCTCCTGGCTTTGTTCCCAAAGTATCACTCCGAAGTAGATTGGGGGGAACCAGAGATAGGTTTGGCGGAAATTGAAGAGAGGTTAGCTGAATTCGGATTCAGGAAGTTCAAGACAAGGAACGGCATGACCTTCTTTCAAAGAGGTCATCTGTTGGGAGATTTTTCAATCAAAATCGTGAAACTCAAATGCGGGATTTCGGAACCAGAAAACGGAAAGTCAACCATCACGTTGGAAGCAAGTTGGGTGGCGGGGTTTGACACCGGAGATCTCTGGGTCTTCTTGTCGGAGTTGAAACAGAAACTCAAGAGGACATAACAACTAAGCCCATGCGGTCGTCGGGGAAGGAGTGAGCTCTTTTTCGACACGCTACCCACCAGCAAACGCCCGCAGGTCGGCTTCCATCGCGGCCAGACGATCGGCCAACGTCTGCTTCGTGGCGGCCAGATCGGAAATGCCCTCGGGCGGATCGAAGGTGAACATGTAAAACTTCACTTTCGGCTCGGTACCCGAGGGACGCACGGCCACGTAATTACCCGCGGCGGCCAGATCGAACATTACCAGATCGCCGACGGGACCGTCGAGTTTCTCCGCCTCTGGGTTGCCGGCCGTGAAGTCCTTGCTGGTTTTGTAGTCGCGGCGCCGCACCACGTCGACGCCCGCAAGCGCCGCCGGCGGATCGCTGCGGAATCGGGCCATCAGGGCTTCCATCTTGGCCATGCCCTCGGCACCCGGCAGTGGCATCGAAAAGGTTCGCTCCGTGTGGCATCCGTGCTCGAGGAACAGAGCGTCGAGCTTCTCGTTCAGCGTGATGCCTTCGGCCTTCAGCCGAGCGGCCATTTCGGCGATCAGCATCGAGATGACCGCGGCGTCCTTGTCTCGGGCGTATTGGCCGACCAGATAGCCGTACGATTCCTCGGCCCCGAAGACGAACCGCTCGGGCCCGCGGAGCCCCATCTCCTGGCCGATCCACTTGAACCCGACCTGTAGATTGCCATACGTCGTCGCACCGTATCGCCGGGCGATGCGGTCGATCAGCCCGGTGGTGACCAGCGTCTTGACCACGTAGCGATCCCGCAGCGGCGTGCCGGCTTCTTTCTCCACGCTCAACAGGTAGTCGGTCAGCAAGGCTCCCGTCTGGTTCCCCGTCAGCGCGACCCAAGCGGCATCGGGCGAAAACGTCTCGGGCACGGCCACGCCCACCCGATCGCAGTCGGGATCGGTGGCCAGAATCAACTCGGCGCCGGTCTGCTGGGCACGCTCGATGATCGCATCGAAGACGGCCGCGTTTTCCGGGTTGGAGCTATGGCCCGGCACGTTGGGAAAATCGCCGCTGGGCTCGCGATGCGGCGCGAAAACCTCGACGTCGGCAAACCCGGCCGCCGCAAGCGCCGGGCAGACGGCCGACTCGCCCACCCCGTGTAGCGGCGAGTAAATGATCTTCACGTCGCGCGGGCCCGCATGACCCTGGGCCACCACATTCTCCAAGAAAGCCGCGTCGACTTCCTCCTGGCAGTAAATCACTTGCTTCGCCGCCAGCGCTTCGTCGAAATCGGCCCGGCGGATCCGCGTCACCTGGTTGACCTTCTCGATCACCTTCTTATCGTCGGGCGGAACCAACTGCCCGCCGGTCGACCAGTAGACCTTCACCGCGTTGTCGCTGGGCGGATTGTGGCTGGCGGTGACCATGATGCCACAGTCGCAGCGAAAGTGGCGCACGGCGAACGACAGCGCCGGCGTGCTGCGATAGCCGTCGAGAAAGAAGACCTTGAAACCGGCCGCGACCATGATCTCGCTACACAACACGGCGAATTCCCGCGAGCGGTGCCGCGTGTCATAGGCGATGGCACAGGCCAGCGGTTTGTCGAACAGCTTTTCCCGAACGTAGTCGGCCAACCCCTGAGCGCTCTCGCCGATGGTGCGGTCGTTGATCACGTTGGTGCCGATGGGGTACATCCGGCCGCGCCGCCCGCCGGTGCCGAAGGGGATCGTCGTGCGGAACGCCTCGCTGAGTTCCGCCCAAAGATTCTCCTGAACGTGGCGGACCGTCTCGGCAACGAAATCGGCGTAGGGTGGCTCGGTGAGCCACTTACGGATATTCTCCGCCGCGTTTCCCTTGAGTTGATTGTCGCGATCGGCCGCTTCGACTTGGGCCAGTATATCGTTAAGATCGAAATTCGGTTGGGGCATGGGTCGTGTACCACGGTTTCAGGGCAAATCGTCGATGTGACGTCGGCCCGTATTGTGGCGGATTTGGCGGCGTTGGAAAAGGGCGGGTTCGCCTTCCCTCTGGGGATGCCGGGAGAGTATACTTCGCCAAGAGACGTTTAGCCTCTCGGGTGCCATGGGCGGCTTTACCGCCCTTGTTAACGGCCAAACCAAGGCGGG
>JABMRP010001017.1 GCA_013202535.1 Planctomycetota bacterium | reverse complement strand
TGGACGACATCTTGGCGGGCTTCGGCGATCCCCACCGTCGCGGCGTTCGACTTCGGCGCACATGCCAGGTAGGTCACCGCCTGGGCCAGATTGAGTTGGCATTCGGGAAGACCCACCACCTGACAGGCGTGCATCGCGGCCACGGCCAACGGCAGCGCCGCCGGATCGGCATTGCCCACGTCTTCGCTGGCCAGGATGACCAACCGCCGGGCCAGAAACCGCACGTCTTCGCCCCCCTCGAGCATTCGCGCCAACCAATAGAGCGACGCGTCGGGATCGCTGCCTCGGATACTCTTAATCAGCGCGCTGATCGAGTCGAAATGGGCGTCGCCCGCCCGATCGTACACAACGGCCTTCCGCTGAACCGATTCGGCGGCCATCTGCCGGGTAAACTCCACCGGTGACGCGCCGGCCGAAAGCACGCCGATCTCCAGCGCCGAGAGCGCCGTTCGCGCGTCGCCGTCGCACACCCGGGCGAGAAAATCGAGCGCCTCGTCGTGCATCTTCACATCAAAGCCGCCCAGCCCTCGCTCCCGGTCGGCCAAGGCACGCCGCAAGAGCGTCTTGATGTCGTCTTCCGAAAGGGGCTCGAACTGAAACACGCGGCTGCGGCTGACCAGCGCGCCGTTGAGCGCGAAGAAGGGGTTTTCGGTCGTGGCGCCGGCGAGAATGACGATCCCCTCCTCGACGTCGGGCAAGAGCACGTCCTGCTGCGATTTGTTGAAGTGGTGGATTTCATCCACGAACAGCAACGTCCGCGCGCCGGCCGCCGCCAGATGATCTCGGGCTTCGGTCAAGACCTGGCGCAGTTCCTTCACACCGCCGGTCACCGCGCTGAGTTGCCGGAACCGGCTGCGGGTTTCCTTGGCCAATAGTCGCGCCAACGTCGTCTTGCCCGAGCCGGGCGGACCGTAAAAGACAACCGAGCCAAGCCGGTCGGCGGCCAACAACCGTCGCAACAGTTTCCCCGGACCGAGAAACTTTTGCTGCCCGACGAATTCCTCCAACGACACGGGCCTCATCCGCGCCGCCAGCGGCCGGGCCTGACGCAAGTTCGCTTCTTCGCTGGCTTCGAATAGGGACATGGGGAGCTTACGTTCCGCGGATCCTGACCCATTTGCCCGGGCACTTGTGCCTGGCGTTGACAGGAGAATGGTAATGACCGTGCTTCAAGACACCGGGCACAAGTGCCTGGGCTGAACTATCGGGCGCCCTCACAGTTTAACATTCTCCGGCACCGCGGCCAACCGGCCCTCTCGGCATCGCTTGCAAGGCAGGCATACGACGCTGGAGGCGGATGGAGACGAGTCCCGAAACAGGGTCCTTTCTCAGGATATCCGACGAAACGCTGAGTAGTCTATCCGATGTGCCGTTGGTAGGGACGGAATCTGCCTGGAAACGTCGATCGGCACGTCGGGTAGACGTGCGTTGATGACACACCACATCGAATCAGACTCCTTTTCCCGTAAGCAGAAGCGTGCCCTCGTCCGCAAGAAGACACTCTGAGTGGATCAAAACCTCTGAATCTGCTATAAACGTCTTTAGAAAGCAGGCGCGATAAGACCGAATCGACGCCACAACATCTTGCGGGAGACCACACACATGTACCGCTTGCGGAACACTGTAATGAGCGGGCTCGTGGCGCTCGGTTGCTCAACCGTAGCGTTGCCGGCCCAAGACGCCACCGATCGGCCAGGCGAACCGGGGCCGACGGTCGCCCAGCGCGAGCTGGTTCAACAGCTTGGTGCCTCCTCGTTCTTCATACGCGAACGGGCGGCAGAGAAGCTTGTGAGTCAGGGAGTGGCGGCAAAGGCAGTGCTGACGGAGGCGATTGAGGATCCGGACCTTGAAATTCGTTGGCGGGCCCGTCGTATTCTGAACGGCATGCTTCAAGACGCGTTCGAGACCCGCTTGGCAGCCTTCGTGGCTGACGTCGAGGGGAGAGAGCAACACGGTTTGCCGGGCTGGAAACGGTTCAAGGAATTGGCTGGGGACGGTCGCGATGCCCGAGAAATGTTCGTTGCGATGACGCGCTTCGAGGGGGCGTTGTTGTCCGCTTACGGGAAGCAATCGCCGGAACTGCCGGAGTTGTTTGCTGCTTGCGTTGCCGAGTTGCAGTCGCTCGCCGCAAGCGGAAACTCGGACGCGCGAGCCATCCCGCCGCAAACAGTCGCCACGCTGCTGTTGATCGGATCAGACGAAACAGCCAAGGATCACTCACGGGGCCTGAGCCAGTTGTATCAACTGTTGTGCCACTCGGCGGTGAGACAAGCGATCGGGATCCCGGCTCGTCCGTCCATCCTCCGCACCCTGCTGGAGAAGTGGGCAACTTCGGCCGCGCTGACCGGGTCAAGCCATGGCATGATGCTGGCGTTGAAGTACGACCTCAAAGAGGCGGGATTGCGGCAGGCCCTGAGGTTTATCAACCAGGAAACAAAGTCATCCTCGACGCTGCATTACGCCATTATCACCGTGGGACGATTCGGTGGCGAAGAGCACGTTCGGTTGCTGACGCCACTGCTGGCGAACAAGACGGTCTGCCATACCTGGACCAATCGGGCGCTGAAGAAGGACGGCTCGATCAAGGTCGAAGTGCGTGACGCGGCACTCGTCGTGTTGTTGCGCATGACCGGCGAAGATCCAGGAGAATTCGGTTTCAGGCTGCTCAAAGAGCATCCGGAAACGATGTACTACGTCTACACGTTTGGTTTCGTCAACGACGAGGAGCGCGAGACGGTACATGCGAAGTGGGCCGCGGAGTCAAGGGCGGACGAGAACTGATTCAACCGTACGAGTTTCCAGTTTCCCTTTCCGAGTTCCATGCGCGGTTCAGATTCCTGGCGTCGTACCGGACGCCGCCTGCGTTGAAGGCGAACACGTGGCGGCCTGTCGAGCTTCACTTCCCAAACACGATCTCGTAATAGATCGCCTTATCCCGGGCGCCGTCGATTGTGAATCGGCCGCCGTCGGTCGTAAGCGTTCGCTCGGTGCGCCGTCCGTCGTGGTCCAACACATGCACGACGCCGATCGGCGGCCGCGCCAACTCGATCGTGGCGCGGACCGGTTCCAGCAGAATGGGCGCCGTGCCATTCTCCAGCACGCTGTTATCGACCGAGAAATAGCGAAAGCCCGTATTGCAGCCGCGGGCCACGACCGTCAACAGCGCCCGTTGCGCGTCGGCTAGCGTTTTGTCGGGTTCCATCGCGGTCAGGAAGATGCTGGCGTAGGGTGAGTCGACCTTGATGGTCACATCGCCCAATTTCACCGTGCGCCCTTCGGCGAAGCCGACCACGGCCTTGGTGCCCGGCGTGTTGACGAAGAAGCAGCCCTTGCCGGCCTTGCTCCAGGTAAGCTGTTCCGTCGCCGACACGATCGTATCGCCCTGGCGATACTTCTCCATGTCGGGAAAGGTCGAGGGCTGGACGTCGTCGGTGAACTCGACCACCAGTCGGCCCGCAGCCAGGGCCTCGGCCGGCACGCTACCGCCAAAGGTCTTGATATCGCCCTGCTGCTGGACCCGATCGGAGAAAGAGAACTCGCCCTGTTCAAGCTCGCTTAAGCTTACGCGGCGCGAGGAAATCACCTCCGACTCCTTCACGTCGCCGCGATAGACCATCCGCGCCAGAGCAGGGTATTGGCCGATTTGCGTGGGCGTGTCGGCCTCCCACACGCCCCAGGCGAACCAGCCGACGCGGTCGTTGAACATCCGCGCGGCCGCCTGCGACTGGAACTCGTACGAGGCGTCCCAGCCTTGCAGGCCCAGGCCATAGACAGCGATCATGGCCGGCCCCTCGGCACGGTAAAGCGACGGATAGACCGAGATCCACTCCGAGAGCCCGAACGGGCGGTCCACCACCTGCTGCAACCCGGTGGAGAAGTATCCGCTACCCGGCTTGGCCAGCATCGAGTCGAAAAGCCCGCCGCCGAAGTAGTTGTGCCGATCGATGTAGCCGACCAGATAATCGGAACGCAGGTTGTAGTAGTGCGGCAGCATCGAGGGCGCCTGCCAGGGCGACCCGACCAGCGGCCCCTTGTAGCCGGTGCCGCGAATTGCTTTGCGGAACTTCTCGTAAAACTGGTTCTGTACCTGATGGAAGAAGGCGGCCGTGTCCAGCAACCGTTGCCGCTGCCCGCCTTGCTGGTTTGGCAGGTGGTCGCTACCGAAGAACCAAGGGTTGGCCTGCGGCACGATGCTCGCATCGGCCAGCGTCTCGTCGCCCTCGAGTGCCCCTGGCCACGCCGCCGCCAGCTTCTGCTGGGTGCCGTACTTCTCCGTCAGCCAGTCGGCAAACCGCTTCATCAGCAGCTTGCGATAGGTCGGGCACTTCTCGAACACACCCGAAGTGGTATAGAAGAAGATATCGTCCTCGTTCTGCATTTCCAGAAACGCCAGCGCCGGATCCTCGGCATAGGTCATGCCCGTGTATGGGTTCTTGTGCTTCAACAGGTTGACAACCATTTCGATCATCAAATCCTGCACGTCTTCGGCGTAATTGATCAACGCGTAGGTGTCGCCGCCGAGTTGCTGCTGGATCTCGTCGAAGGCCACCAGCCGGTCGCGGTTGCCGGCGGAGACGCGAAACTTAAACGTATGAGACCACCCCGGATAGATACCCCGTTTCTTCATCTCGGCGAAGAAATAGTCCAGCCGATCCATTCCCTCGGGCGTCATTTTCGTGGCGTCGCCGGGGTCGCCGATGCCCATGTGGTTCGTCGGATACGTGAACTTGTGCAGCCGCACGCCGTTGATGCCGTACTTGGCATAGCGGGCGGCGGTGAACTCGGCCACGTCCTTCGCCGGTGCACAGGCACCGCCGTACGAAAGGTTCACGCCCCAGAACTTCACCGGGGTGTTGTCCTCGAACTCGAACCGATCGTCCACCATCCGCACCCCGCCGTGCTTGCCGGCGGGCCGATCGAGCCAATCGTTCATGTCGATCACCGCCGGGCCTAGATTGTCGCTCGGCTGGAAGGCGAACCAATCGGGTCCCGCCAATTCTCGCGCCAAGCGGTCCTGATCCTCCTGCGAAGCCAGAAACCGGACCTCCGCCGGGAAGGTCAAGGTGATGGTCTGGCTTCGCGATCCCTTGGGGTACACGTCCTTCGCCAGCAGAATCCGCATATCGTTGTCAAAGGCGATCGCACAGGGCGGGTCGAAGGCAATCTCGATCGGTTCGGCCGCCGCCAGCTTCAGCACGGCCTTGCTGGTCGCCGGCTTCTCGCCGCGGCCCAAGGGAAGGTTCATCGTCGTCTCTTCACCGTCAACGTGCTGCAGCACAAGCTGGCCCCGGGCCAGTGGCCCCGCCACACCCAGGCTGGCAATCAGCATCGTCAGCGGCACATCCTCTTCGGCGCTGAGATCATAGTGGAAGACAATCTGCCGCGGCCCGGCCTTGGAGGCCTTCATGCGGACATCAATCCGCTTGCCGTTGGCTTTGAAGGGCACCTCGGCATCGAGCACGCCGTCGACCGCCTTGGCCGAAGACCCCATGCCAACCCAACTCCACCCCGGGCCCCAGCCTCCGGTGCCGACTCGCAGGATCGAACGGTCGCCGTCGAGGCCCATGAACTCCAGCGAGTTGCGAGGCGACACGACGACCGACCACTCGGCCGCCTCGACGGCCGCCGAACCGGCGAACACCGCGGCGTATGTCAGCAAGAGGGCGGAGGCTACCAGAATGTACATCGCGCGAGGCTGAGGCCGAGTATGCATGGGAGCGTCTTTCTCTTGAGGAAGGTTGCGTGGCAGGACAGCGGGAGAGGGCGAGGCGCGTCGTGCCGGCCTGGGCCCGCCCCCACGGCGAGGTGAGTTCTATCCTCGCACACGCAGTATGCCAAATCAAATGGGATGCCGCCAGTCGCCTATCCAGCCTCATCATGCCTGCTTCGCGAGCCACTCCTTGCGGTTTGGGCATCCAGTTTATCGCGGGCCGTGGCGCCGAGGATGATCCAGGCCAGCGCCATCGCGGGCAACACGTAGCAACGTGCTGAGCGGTTCATGGTCGTGTGGGTCGGGATGCGCGTTTTCGGGAATGCGGCAAGGGCGGGCAAACCGCCCATGGCATCCCCTTTTCAGGTGGTTTCAGTCTTTCAATGGGTCGCTCAATCGGCGGGCTCGGCCTGTGCCAGGAGTTCGAAGTTGCAGATTCGGATCAGCGGCATGCCGTCATCGTCGGTTGCCAGTTGCCGAGATCGGTCGAGCGACAGGAGCAGATGATTGCCGCGAAGGCTGAGGTCTTCGATGCCTGCCGCGGCCAGGCGTTTCTTCGTGGCCCGCATCACGCGCAGGTAGGCCCGTTGCGTCAATCGGCCCTCGCGATATGCCGCCAGGGAGTCCTGACCTTCGAACAGGACCTCGTCCTTGGCCGCCAGCGCGTCGTCCGGACCGTTCCAGTAGCCCCAAATGGTCAGATATTCGTAATTCTTGCTGAGAATCGGACGTCCGTCGGGAGTGCGTAGCGGGGCATGACTTTCGTACCGGCTCGAATCGGCCAGGGAAGGCGAGGCCGTGGAACGGTTGCCGGCCATGTAAATCGCGCGCGGGTACTCGGTGTCGATTCCCTTGCCCGACAACTCCAGCGCGATGGCGAACTCCTCGAACGGGCTGTTGTAGCCGTGGGCCAGGATGCGCCGCTCGGAGCGGACAAACGGATCGACGTCGGGACGCTCGCCCACGCGGGAAACGCGCCACACGAGATGCACGTTGTCTTTGGTCACGGTCTTGTACGCTTGCGGAGAGACGCCGAGTTTGGTTCGAGGCGTCCGCCGCCATTTTTCCGGCAAGAAGTAGTCGAAGAGCACCGGATCCCGGCCGACCACCCACAGCGCACCGCCCGTGCTCTCGACCTCCCCGTAGATATAATCGACCCCCATGATCGTCACTTGCCGGATACCGGGTGGGAACTGCTCTCGGGGTTCAAAGCGGTGGACCTGCCGGGTCAGATAATCCCGCCGTTTGGCCGCCCGCACCGCGTCTTCCCTGGCCGGCGTTCTCTCCAAGAGTTCAAAATCGACGAGCCCAAACAAGATGGCCCCCGACTTGTCCCTGGCGAGCCCGTCGGCCTGGGGCCGGACGATGATATGCCGCGGCTTGTTGTCCAGAACGCGGAACCCCTTGGATTGCAGTTGCTCGTTGGCCTGCTCGAAAACGCCGATCATTCCCTCGCGATCGATCAGCCCTTGTCCGTAGGCTTTGGAGGCGTCGACGCCCTTGAGCCACTCGTAGATGACGGCGTAGTTTCGATTCCAGTCCAAATGGATTTCATCGTGATCCCGCTGGATCGTCTCCATTTTGGATCGTTTCCGGCCGAGTTGCTCCCCGGCCACGAATCCGCGCGGTACAAAGATGGCCAGCGGCTTGTGCGTGCGGAGTTGTCCCGGCGATTCGTACCGCGTCTTCCGCATTTCCAGCACGAGACTGAACTCGGTGAAGGGGCTGTTGAACTCCGCTCGGGCCAACTCCTCCGCCGCCGTTTCGCCGGGCACGTCCTGGCCCATCCGATTCCACTTGATCACGATCTCCTTGGACCGCCCTTGGACTTCCTTCGTCTTGATTCGGAACACCGAACTGCTACCCAACAGCCGAACGCGGTGCTGGCTCCGCCAGGCATGGTCGCGCCAGTGGTTCTGGGGCAAGAGACACTTGGCGAAGGGCAGCCCGTGTTCCGTGATGTAAAGATCCGTGCCATCGTCCATCCGAAGATGCAGATACTCCACGCCCAACACGGTAATCAGCGACTGGGGGGCAAGATACTCCTCCAGCCCATTGGGTCGCGCGATCGTATCCCGCATTGCCGAGATGCCGTGGGCGGAGATCAGCGGTGGAAATGAATCGGGCATGTTCTTGCTCGGGTGGGTCGGACAACGCTGGCAGCGCCGCCGGGCGAAGACCGTTAGTGTATCCGAGGCACGATTCCCTGCAAGCCACGGCGAGCGACGTGAAAAACCATATCAACCCCAAAACCCGACATCCATGAGCGCGCCGGTCCCGTATCTCGCCAAGCAGGTGGCTGGAAGCCCCCTCTGTCGTGGATTTTTCGGCGGAGCGGAGATTTCGGGCAACTATTTTCGCCCGGTCACGATAACCAAGATTAGGACGCATGGACCTTGGAAATACCGCCGGGCCGACTTCCGGGCTCCGCAGCGGCGCGAACCACGATAAAGGAGTGATTTGATGAGGTTTTCACAAGCCACCGCATACACTGCGTGCGATCGCTACATCCGTACGATCATCACCGCCTATGGCAGCGTTTGCAACCGAGTTTCCGACGCCTTCCGCGAACACTGCGGGAGCGAGAGTCGGGCCGAGCAGGCGCTCACTCTTGGGCGATACCCGCTGATCCACATCGGCAACGTGCCCTGCGGAATCAACGGCCGATATCGGGGCAGATCGGGCGGTCCACGACATACGGTCTATATCAACACCAACGTGGCCGACGAGTACGAAATCGGCGGCCGGATCCTTATCTTCGAGTCGACCGTCCTACACGAAATGGTCCACTGGGCTCGTTTCGTCAGCCGCAGTTCCCGCAGAATCAACGGCCAGGAGGCCGGCAAGGCGTTTGAGATCGCGGCCTACGGGCGAGACATCTCCTGTGGATGCTACGATTCCTGCGAGTCGCCCTGAGCGGCCGACGCGGAACATCGGAAGAGCCGGCGGCTTGCGGCCGGGCACCGAACGAGCGGGGGGGTATCTGGCGAGAGCTGCTCTTGCATCGCCGAGGGGTTCCTGGGACACTGCCGCTCCCTGCGGGCGGATGCTATGCGCACTATGCGTATAGCACCCCTCTGTGGTGTTAGTGTCCCCCTTTTTCCCGTCATTTGGTACCCGCAGCATGAATTCCCGGCACGCCGCATGGCTCGGTCTGCTCTTATCCGTCGTGCTGGGCGGCTGTCAGGCCGACGGGCGACAGACGGCTATCTTGCCGGGCGGCGTGGTCACGCTGGACAATCCGGTGCATGTCCCGCTGGCCAATCACCAGTTCGTCTGGGATACGACCGTCAACGTGGTCGAACGCTATTTCGTCATCCGGCGGGAAGATGCGGTGCGGCTGGTGGGCAGCGTTTTGACCGAGGGCCGGATCGATGCCGGACCGCAGCGCATGCCGACCATTTTCGAGCCGTGGCATGAGGATGCCGCCGGCTCGTCGGACCGGATCGAAGCCACGCTGCAATCGCTCCGCCATCGGGCGGTGGTTCGAGTGACGCCCTCTCGCGGCGGTTTCGACATCCACGTGGCCGTCTTCAAGGAACTCGAAGACGTTCCCCGACCGGAACACGCCACGGCCGGAGGCGCCACGTTCCGCTACGACGGGTCGCTGCGCCGTGAGGCCGAACCGGTAGGCAGCGCGCCGACGGACGAGGGCTGGATCGCCGCGGGCCGCGACGCGGGACTGGAGCAAGTGATTCTCGCCCGTCTGCAGCGGGCGCTGGGCGGTTACGCCGAACCCTCGCTACCGGTGCCCGCGCCGCTGGACATGCAGGGGCTTCCCGCGCCGCTGGATATGCAGGGACTTCCCGCACGGTAGGCCGGCGGCTTCACTGCGCGGGGGTCGCGGTGGGCATCTGGCTGGCAAACCCGGGATGGGGCATCAAGGGAGCACCGAGAGGCGGTGGTTTTGGCGCCGCTTTGACCGCGGGCGGCAGCTTCAAGGTAAAGGCCGTCCCCTTACCCACGGTGCTGTCGACCCGAATTCGGCCGTTGTGGGCTTCGATGATCTCGCGACACATCGACAGCCCGAGGCCCGTGCCGCCTTTGCCGCTGGCGTCCGGTCCGCTCTTCGTGCTGAAATAGGCATCGAAGATTCGGGGGAGTTTCTCGGGCGGAATGCCACAGCCGTTGTCGCGTACCATCAGGTCGACCGTGTCGGCGGCCCGATCGTAGCTGATCTTGACGATCAGGCGTCCGCCGCGCGGCATCGCCTGGCGTGCATTGATGAGCAGGTTGAGCAGGACCTGCTGAATCTGATTGCCGTCGATCATCACCTCGGGCACTTCCTGGAAGTGCTTGTCGACGGCCACCCGATACTTGTTCATCTCCCGTTCCAGCAGCATCAGGCTGTCCTGCACCAGCGTGACCAGATCGGTCGGTTCTTTTCCGCCGGAGCGGTTTCGGGCGAGCCCCAACACGGTTTTGGTGATCCGGGCGGCACGATTTCCGGCCGAGAGGATCTTGTTGAAGGCCTTCTCGCGGGTTGGCTTGTCCCCGTGGCGCAAGCCCTGCTTCGCCCAGTTGATGATGGTCATCAGGATATTGTTGAATTCGTGGGTCGTGGTGCCGACCAATTGCCCCAAGGCGGCCTGTTTTTGCGCCTCGTGGAGCTGCTCTTTCAGCAGTGCCACCTGTTCTTGGAGGTCCGGACCGTTCGTGCTGCCGCCGTGTGCCATCAAAATCTCCAGAGCTTGGCTGATTCCCCAAATCGTAAGAAACTCACACAAGACGCCAGATTATCACGCTTGCCTGGTTGGGTCTTTTCTTACTTACTTACCGGATCAGCGCGTCTTAACTCTATGCGGGAAAACAAGTTAGACCTTTGCCCGTATCGTCGAACCCGCCTGGGCAACTGAAACGCAAGTCCGTATAATCCCAAGACATACGCTCCAGGGGTCATGGAAGGCGGTGATTTGGAGAAGCTGGGATGCACACGGTAGAACTCTTAACCCAAGCCCTGCAAGTAGCGGGGCAGTTGGGGTATCGTACGCGACAAGAATGGTTGGGGGGCTCCGGAGGAGGCGCATGCCAAGTGCGCGGCCAGAAGTGGATCTTTCTCGACTTGGCCCTGGGGCCCGCCGAGCAGTTGCAGCAAGTACTCGAAGCGCTGCGCCACGAGCAAGACACCCCCACGCTTCCCATGCCCCGGGAACTACGCGAATTGCTCACTCTGCGCAAAAGTGCGTAGTGCGCCCATTCAGCGATAAGGCCGGTTCGTCTCGATATACTTCTCCACGGCCCGAGGCGTAAGATAGCGGATGCTCCGGCCACGCGATGCCTGGCGGCGGATCGCCGTGCTGCTGATCCCGATCGGCGGCATCTCGACCTGGTGACTGCGAACCGCCTCGATGCGCTCGGCCGAGGCAATCGACGCCAGGCAATCGAAATCGACGGCCTCGGCATCCGGCCGCCGCACCACCACCGGCAGAGCCAACTCGATCACCGCCGACGCCTCCCGCCAGTGGGGCAGATCGTTGAGCATGTCGGCTCCCAGCAGAAAGAACAACCGGGCGTCGGGCTCCGATTCGCGAAAATGGCGCAGCGTTTCGACCGTATAACTGACTCCGCCCCGATCGACCTCATACGAACTGACCTCCAGCGCCGCGTGCCCGCCGGTGGCCAACTCGAGCATCGCGATGCGCTCGGCCGCGGGTGTCGGGTTCCGGCCCTGTTTGTGGGGAGACACGGCCGTGGGCAGGAAGACGACCCGATCCAACGCGCATTGCTCCCGGCAGCATTCGGCCAGCAGAAGGTGGCCGAAATGAACCGGGTCGAACGTGCCGCCAAACAGGCCCAATCGCATGACTCAAAGGCTCCCGGTTGCAAGCTGCCGAACAAGCTGGGATATTGCCCTATCGTAGCCCAACCACCAACCGCCGACAACCGAACCCTATCTCGTGACCCCCAAGCAACGCAGCCTGTTCGATGACGACCCGGCGCCCTGGCAGGAAGACGACGAGTCGGAGCACTCCGTCGCGGCGATTCTCTTTCCCAACGGTCCGGATCGGCCGTTCGACTATCTCGTGCCCGACCGATTGCGAGACGAAGTGGACCCGGGCCGGCGAGTGCGGGTGCCCTTTGGGAGGGGCGACCGATTGGTCACCGGCTATTGTATCGAGGTGCAAACCAAACCGGTCGGCCCGAGGCGTTTGAAAGAGGTGCGGGACGTGGTCGATCCACGGCCGTTGATCTCGCCGTCGATGCTGCGGCTTACCCAATGGATCGCCCATCGGTATT
>JABMRP010001016.1 GCA_013202535.1 Planctomycetota bacterium | reverse complement strand
GCACGGCTGGGCGTGGAGAACTTCTCGGTGCTGGTTTCCCATGTGCTGGTCCCCCCGGCCATTGGCGCGGTGCTCGACTCGCCGGCCAGTCGCGTGCAGGGATTCCTGGCCGCCGGACACGTCTGTGCGGTCATGGGAACGGCCGAGTACGAATCGATCGCCCGTTTCTATCACGTACCGATCGTCGTTACCGGTTTCGAGCCTCTGGATATCCTCCAAGGTATTGCGATGTGCGTGGGGCAGCTCGAACGGGGCCGCGCGGAGGTGGAGAACCAGTACGCCCGGGCGGTTCGTCCCGAGGGCAACGTGCCGGCCGTCGCGCAGATCGAGAAGGTCTTTCAACCGACCGACCGCAAATGGCGCGGCATCGGCGAGATTCCCAACAGCGGTCTGGCGCTGCGCGAGGAATTTGCGGCGTGGGACGCCGAGCGCCGCTTCGCCTTGGAGCACATCACGGCCGAGGAACCGAGCCAGTGTATCGCCGGCGAAGTCCTTCAGGGCCATAAGAAACCTCACGAGTGTCCCGCGTTTGCCGACCCCTGCACGCCGGACCGCCCGCTGGGCGCGCCGATGGTCTCGGCCGAAGGCGCCTGCGCGGCCTATTATCGGTATCGACGTCACACGGAAGGATAACGGGAGCCAACATGAGCGACGAATCCTCGCGAGATTTCCAACCGAGCTGCCCTCTGCCGCTAAGCGATCACGCGACCGTACAGATGGCCCACGGCGGCGGTGGGCGGGTCATGCAGCAGTTGATCGAGGGGCTTTTCCTGCCGGAATTCGCCCTCGGGGAAGGGGAACCGCGCGTCAATCTATCGCCCCCACACGATAGCGCCGTGTTGGAGTTGGGCGGGACCCGCCTGGCCTTTACCACCGACACGTTCGTGGTCAGCCCCTTGTTCTTTCCCGGCGGCGACATCGGGCGTTTGGCCGTGTACGGCACGGTCAACGATCTGGCCATGGCCGGGGCTCGCCCCGTGGCCCTCAGCGCGGGAGTGATCCTCGAAGAGGGATTTCCCATGGAGACACTTGGGCGGATCGTCCATTCGATGGGTCAAACTGCCCGGGAAGTGGGCGTGCCGATCGTCACCGGCGATACCAAGGTCGTGGATCGTGGCAAGGGAGACGGGATCTTCATCAACACGGCGGGGATCGGCCTGATACCGCCGGGTGTGTCGATTTCCCCCGAACACGTTTCGCCGGGCGATGCGGTGATCGTCAGCGGTGATCTGGGCCGCCACGGGATC
Organism: Planctomycetota bacterium; assembly: GCA_013202535.1. Lineage (GTDB taxonomy): Bacteria > Planctomycetota > Planctomycetia > Pirellulales > Thermoguttaceae > JABMRP01. The sequence continues at coordinate 3,967 of JABMRP010001016.1, read as the reverse complement.
GCCATCATGTCGGTTCGCGAGGGCCTGGCATTCGAGGGGGCTCTGCAAAGCGATTGCGCGTCGTTGGCCGCGATGGTCGAATCGCTGGTGGCCGCGGCGAGCGACGTCCATTGCCTTCGCGATCTAACGCGGGGTGGGTTGGCCGCGGCGTTGAACGAAATTGCCGGCTCAGCGGGCGTGGGAATCGAGTTGCACGAAGCCTCGATCCCCGTGGCCGAGCCGGTCGCCGCCGCCTGCGAGTTGCTGGGGCTCGATCCGCTGTACACGGCCAACGAAGGCCGCCTGGTGGCCTTCGTGCCGCCTGAGGCCGCCGATCGGGCCCTGGAGGTCATGCGGCAGCATTCGGCGGCCGAGCCGGCGGTGATCGGTACCGTGACGGACCACCATCCCGGTTGTGTCGAGGTGGTCGGCCTGCTCGGCGGCCGACGCATCATCGATCTGCTGTCGGGAGAACAAATGCCGCGGATTTGCTAAGCCCGTTGAAAAGGCGCCGCCGGCGGAAACGGGTGCTGGCAATGCTAGCGTCAAGAGGTGGAGGCCAACGCCGTTGCCGGCCGAAGAGTTCGGGGGCACTCAGTGGACTTCGATCAGGTTGGTCAACCGGCTTCCGCCGGGGACCGCCATGGCGGCTTGCTGGGCGAGCTGTTTGCAGTAGTAAGTCTCGCAATGCCCCCGGAGCAGCACGCCGCTTCGGCCGACCTCGACGGAAAGATTTCGCACGCCGCCGTCGGTTTCCCGAACGACGACCCGCTCGATGACCGCGGCCAATTCGTCGACTTCCGCCACGGTCTGCCGCGCGAGTCCGATCACCGCCTCGTCGACCACCGGAGCGACTCGACGGTCGCGAACCGAGGATTCCATGAGTTCCTCCCTGACTGTTGCCCGGACGGCAAATCCGTTACCCTCCGGCAGGCAACCCTCGAAGGAACGTCCATGTCCCGCTTCCACTTGGCTACAAACGGTTCGGAGCCGCCCGAGCCCGAAACACCGCTGGATCTACTCGACGCGTTTATTGGACGTCAATGGAGTTGACCACCTCAACGCCCGTGCAAACGGCCCGAACCACTTCCTGGGCCAGTTGTTTGTGATAGAAGCTCGACACGACTCCGGAGATGCAAAGGGAGCCGCTGCGCTGCTCGACGTGCAAGTCGCGCAGTTCAAAAATGGGGCTGCTGGCCAATGCCTTTTGCGCCCGTGGTTCAACTTTGCCCGGCGATATCTCGGCCATGAGATTCTTGGGCCCCTTCCTTGGTCAATAATCCGTGGTCCCGGAAGCCGAGGCCTCAAGGGCACAAGCGATCCTTCGTGAGACTTGACTGGCGCTTCACTAGAAGAGAAGGATGAGCAATGCGCGTGCGCCCGATTCGACGGTCTCGCTCCGCTACCTATTTTGCCCTGTTACTCCCGAAAAAAACGTCGCGGCTGCCGGCCGAAAGACTTCCTGTCGCCGGCCACACACTGCTTCGCACCCGAGACGAGTAATGTCGAATTTAATCGCAACGCCGCTTTGAAGTCAACCCCCAATTGTGGAAAACACGATACCGGGCCGTCTACTCGGGGACGTCCAGTTTGCCGGCCGATTGGAGATAGGCCACCACTTCGTCGGCCAGAACTTCGGCCGACTTGCCGTCGGCGTCGAGGATCAATTCGGCGTTCTCCGGTGCCTCGTACGGATCGTCCAGTCCGGTGAACCCTTTGATTTCTCCCGCCCGGGCTTTCTTGTACAGACCCTTGGGATCCCGCGCTTCGCATACCTCTAACGGGGCATCCACGAAAACCTCAATGAAGTCCCCCCCGGCCAGCGTCGCGCGGATCCGGTCGCGGTGAACTCGATACGGACTAATAAATGCCGTCAGGGCGATGGTCCCCGCGTCGCAAAACAGCCGGGCCACGGCACCAATGCGTCGGATGTTTTCCTCTCGATCCTGGGCGGAGAATCCCAGACCGAAACGCCGGGCAAACTCGTCGCCATGGACCTCCACCAGCGGTGCCGGCGCGGCGTTGAGGTGAAGGCCGTGACGGGTATTGTCGCCGTCGAGCACGGCGCTGTGTTTGCCCAGGGCATGAAGCTTGTGGTCGACCAAATTCGCCACGGTGCTTTTCCCGCTGGCGCTGAGCCCGGTAAACCAGACGACGCACCCCCGATTGCCGTTGAGATGCTCATGCTGAGTTCGGGAAACAGCCCGTTCGTGCCAGAAAACTTCCACCCGCTGATCGTCGGTCATTCCAGAGGTTCCTATTGGGCTCGCCGGCGAGGCGCGATGACCGTTCTCACCACGGAAATCGACGCCTTCGGTTCCTCGCTCACGCTTCGGGTTACTATTTCAACGGGCTGCTAGCAGTCCGTGTCAGGGAAACATGCGAAACGCCCAATGATAGTTACAGGCCGCTGTTAGGGCAATGAGAGATTTATCTGGGGAATTTTTCGGCTGATCCGCCGGAATCTCCAAGAGCCGGAGACCCTGCTGCCGGGTGGTTTTTTTGCTGTAGGGGTTTGCTTGGTCTCTTTCTGGACCCCGCTGCATTGGGTGCCAAAGCCAACGTGTTGCGTTTGAGCGAAGCCCCCTAGAATGCCTGTCCCGTCCGACTCCACCCCCCGAAATCCGGTCGTGATGCGGGGGTGCTCGATGACGCCTCACTGGGGTCGTCAGCATCGAAGCACGACGGTATAATACCGCGCTTTTGACGGAATCCCCGTCCGATACGTCCTGCATCCTCGTCTTCCCGCAATGTTGGAGAACCCCTCCGCATGAGTCAGACTGATACGCTCCCCTCGGATCCTTCGAAAATGTCGTCGGCCAGCGGGCTAACGGCCCGGCAGCTCCACGAGAAGTGCCTCGCCTTGGCCAAGAACGTCTGGTGGAGTTGGCACCCGGAAGTGATCAACCTGTTTCGCGATCTGGACCCCATCCGATGGCGCCAGTTGGGACATAACCCGATTGCCCTGTTGTTGGAATTCACGCCGGAGCGACTCGAAGCGCGGGCGTCGGAGTTGGTGCTCTACAGCCGGATCAACCACGCCTACCGGCAGCTCAAGCAATATCTGTCCGAGACGTTGTTGTGGAGCAAGACCCACGCCGGCGTGCTCGGCTCCAAGCCGGTCGCGTACTTCTCGCTGGAATTCGGCATCCATGAATCGATCCCCATCTACTCGGGTGGTTTGGGCGTTTTGTCCGGCGACCACATCAAGAGCGCCAGCGGGTTGGGGGTGCCGTTGGTGGCCATCGGGCTCTTTTATAGCCAGGGCTACTTCAAGCAGCATCTCGACTCCGAGGGTTATCAGGGCGAGGAGTACCTCGATACCCGGGTTGAAACGTTGCCCATGGAACCGGCCGTGGCCCCCGACGGAACACCGATCACCGTCGAGATCCCCACGCGAACCGGTATGCTCCAGGCAAAAGTCTGGCTGATGCGGGTCGGCCGCGTCCGGCTTTACTTGTTGGATTGCGACGTCGAAGGCAACAGCCCGGAAGATCGCGAACTGACCGCTCGGCTCTATGGAGGCGACAACCGCACCCGAATCCGCCAGGAAGTCGTCTGCGGCGTGGGCGGGGTTCGCGCACTCAAGGCCTTGGGAATTACGCCGGGAGTCTACCATCTCAACGAGGGGCACAGCGCGTTTGCCACCCTGGAAGTTATCCGCGAGCGGATGCACGAAGACGGGATGAGTTTTGACGACGCCCTGCGCGACGTCGCCCAACACACGGTCTTCACCACCCATACGCCGGTACCGGCCGGACACGATCGTTTCGATGGCGGATTGATCGAAGAGCACCTCGGGCCAGTGCGCGACGGGCTGGGTATCTCGTTCGAGCAACTCATGGGCCTGGGGCGCGTCGAGCCGCAAAACGATCAGGAATCCTTCTGCATGACGGTGCTGGGTCTGAAACTCTCGCGGCGGGCCAACGCGGTGAGTTGCTTGCACGGCCACGTCACGCGGCGCATGTGGGCCCATTTGTGGCCGTGG
>JABMRP010001015.1 GCA_013202535.1 Planctomycetota bacterium | reverse complement strand
CGTGCCGACGGATACCTTTCCATACATGCCTTGCGAGCGGATGGTCGCCCGGGCCTTGCCGACTTCTTCGGCGTCCGTGTTCAGGCCGTGGACCACGTAGCGGTCGTTGGCACACAGCGCCGCGGTCAAGGTGCCGTCTCCACATCCCAGATGAACCACCAGCCCGCCGCTCACCGCGCTCGACTGGAGAATCTCCCGCGCCAGATCTCGCTCGGTGCTCTGGCCGTGCATAGGGGCGGTGTGCAGGATGATTGCGAACACCATGGCCACGGGCAGAAGCCCGCAAAGTCTCGTTCCTTGGACCATGAAGTCGTTTCCTATGTGGACTAAACGGTCCAATGTTTTCGGCCGCAACTACCCATCGCGGCGAAACACTCCGCCGTGGTCGGTTTCCGCGAAGCCGAGTTTGGCGTACAGTCCCAGGGCCGGGCCGTTTTCTTGCATGGTTTGCGTTTCCACGACCGATACGCCTTGGCGGGTCAGATGGCGGAAGGTCTCGGCGAGGAGAAACGTCGCCAATCCCTGGCGGCGGTGCTGGCGATCGACGTGCAGTTCGGTCAGCCCGGCGGCTCGAGCGAAACCGGTGCCGGAGATCGGGTCCATGCTTCGCATCATGGCTTCGGCCAACACGGGACCGCCGCCGCGCGGCCGGAGTTGAATCCGCGTCATGTCGAAATCACCCGTCGTGCAGGCTTCCCACCAGGTTCGCGACGGCGGATCGACGACGATCTCGATCATCATGCGGCGGCTGAGTTGGATCAGTTGCCGGTTCACCGCCGGCCGAAAATCCGGCAGATCGCGGTGCAAGACGACGGTGCGCTCGATCTCCGTGTAGCCGCTCTCGGCAAACGCCTGCCGGGCGACAAGATCGGAGTCGAGTATCCCCGGCAATTCGCTTCCGCCGTAGAGGCCCAGGTAAAAGGGGTTCAAGGGACGGATCCCGCCGCCGTAGAGGACTTGGGCCCCGCGCTGGCGCAAGTGGGCTTCACACCGCTGGAGCAACCCCGCGGCCACTTCCCTCGCGTCGTCGTCCGGCCGAACCATGATCATGCTCGTCACGCCCAACTGGGTCGAGAGCCGGCTCTCCTCTTCGTTGGGGCCGAACCCGGCATGGGCGAATCCCACGGACTGGTCGTCTTCCATCGCGAGGATCAGGCCTTGCGGATCGAAGTAGAGCTTGGCCAGCAGAAGCTGCTCGATCAGATCCACCGAGACCGATCGTGCCAAACCCGGTTGGCCGATCCGGCTGCGCCATAAGGAGACCAGCAGCGGCGGGTCCGTGTTGCAAAATGATCGATAGCTCAGCATGGCAGACTGCCGCCAGTTCCAGTGGCCCCCATGGACGAATGGCATGACATCCGACTGCCACGGGGTAGTTGCGTTGGGTCAACGCTCACGGCACGCAATTATAGGGGCGCCACGGGGTTCGATCCAGGCGGGGCTTGAAGTCGATCGTAAAAAGGGTGTTCGGCACAACTGCCGGGGCTCAACTCGGCTAGGCTGCCGTTTTTCGTTTGGCACGATGGCGGGGCGGGACATCTTTCCAGCGACGGTGTACCCACCAGTATTGGTGGGGTGCCTGGCGAATGAACTTCTCCAGCTCGCTGGTGTACCACTGGGTGAGATCCGGGATTGTGGTGAGTTGTCGATCCGCATCGCGCGGGTCGGCCACATCCGTGGTTCCCAGTTCCAAATGAAGCGGCCGATTCAGGCGTTGGACGTAACAGATGGCGATCGGCGCATCGTTTTCCAGCGAGAGCAAGGCGATCGCTTTGTGGGCCGATGCGCGTCGCCCGAAGAATTCGACCCAACAGCCCTTTCGGCCGGCATGTTGATCCGCCAGAAGGGTCATTATCCCGTTATTGGCCAGCACGTCGAGGATTTGGTCGAATCCGCCTTTCTTGGGAATGACGTGCTGCCCGGTGCCGCCTCGGAAACGGTTGATGAACCGATCGAGGAACGGATTGTCCAGGGTTCGCGCGACGGTGTACGTGGGAAATCCGAGGACGCCCAGAATATACCCTCCGGCCTCGAAGTTGCCGAAATGGGCCGTGACAATCAGCGTCGGCCGCCGATCGAGCAAGCACCGCACCAGCCGGGGTTGGTCTTTGAGGCGAACGTAGCGCCGCCAGTTCGTCTCGTGAATTTTCCGCGGCGCGTGGGCCACTTCCAGGACCAACAGGAACAGATGCTCCCACATCCGCCGGGCAAGGCGGCGGCGCTGGTGTGGGGAAAGATCGGGAAAAGCGTGTCGGAGGTTCTCATCGACGACTTTGCCCCGCACTCCGATCACCTCGCCCAGGAGCCAAGCCAGACAGTTGGCCACCTTCTGAGCGGTCTCGATCCGCATTGCCTGGACAATGCAGATCAGCGAGCGCACGACAAGATACACAAGATAGTCAACGACAAGCCTGAAACGCACTGTGGAAGTCCTTTCCCACCGATAGTGGCCGTCACGTTCCGCGTGACGAAGCATGACCGACCGATGGCCCTATCCATCCGGCCCGATTCTCTGCCGCGTAGAATGGCTGAGAGGGCGGGGCCCATTGTCGCCGCAAAGGGCCGTCGGGCCAAGAGCGATTCTGAAGGGAAAAAGGGGACAAGTCCAATCTGCCTCTACCGGCTTGCAAGCCACCAGTGGCACAGGCTCCTGTCAATGTCCCACCACGCGCTGTTTCACTCTTAATCGCGCTTCCCGGGAGGCACGTTCCGTAAGTGCTCGATATGACACGGCTTACAGCCTAGTTAATGAATGAATCTCAGGAAACACCTTGACAAACGTACCACTAGGCAGTACATTAGAGTGGCGCCCGGGAAGGAATCCGTCCGATTGTGGAGTTAGAGCGGATGTATACACGCAACGGCGTAAAGGAATGCACTCTTTTGTATCGAGATCATCAAATGAGCCCGGAGGATTTCCTCCACTTCGTTGATCTAGATGGTTTTAGGGATGACTGGGAAAGACTTGGTTTGGATGATGAGCGTGACGATTGGGCACTTCAGATCCTGATAATGTGCAACCCCAAGGGGCCCCTAGTCATCAAGGGAACCGGCGGGTTACGCAAGATCCGATTTGCACCGGAGCGATGGAAAGTCGGCAAGCGTGGGGCGGTTCGCGTGTGTTACGTCTACTTTCCAGAACACTGGACAGTATTATTGGTAGCAGCGTATGGCAAGAAGGAGAAAGACAATCTCACAAGTGAGGAGAAGAAAGGTATCAGGAAATATATTATGCAGGTCGAATCATGGCTTGCGGAACGCAACTACTAAGGAGAGCTGACATGGCTAAAGGGAGAAAGAAACGAGCCGTGCCTGGCGTGGGAGAAAGAATAGTTGGACGACTCAAGCAGTTTGCTGAAGCTCTCGAAACCAGCGACACTATCCCCGAACGGTACACCCGTCGGACTATCAAGTTGAACCTTGAGCCGACACCGTATAACCCCAAGCGAGTCAAAGAGGCCCGAGAATTGCTTAATGCAAGCCAGGCAATATTCTCTCAGTTCCTCGGGGTCTCGATTAGCGCTGTGCGAGATTGGGAGCAGGACGTGAAGTCGCCTCGTGGCATCGCGTGTCGGATTATTGATGAGATTCTACGCGATCCCGAGTATTGGCGTATGCGATTGAAGGAATTGGCAACACCCGTAGGAAGCGAGTAGATGCCGAGAAATTCTGCTTTGTTTCAACCTCCACTGTTATCGAAAGGAAAAACACGCTTTGGACGGTTGGTCCTTCTTCGCTCGTACTACCCCCCCACGCCCGTCTTTCGCGCCTTGAGCACGGGATCACGGGCCAGCGGCAATTGGACGGCCCGGCCTGTTTCGGCCGCTTTGTAGATCCCCAGGATGATTTCCACGGAGCGGCGACCTTCGGGGCCATCGACGGCCGGGGACTGCCCTTTGCGGATGGCGGCCACAACGTCCTTGAACTGCCGGGTGTGGCCGTGGTGGCCGATGGCCGACGGATCGGCCGCTCCGCCGCCCCCGCTCTTCGTCTCGGCCATTTGACGATGGATGGCCGCGTCGCGAGCCCGCTTCTTCGCGAAATCCCACTTCACCAGATCCTCCTCCTCCATCACCGCCGAGCCGGCCGAGCCGTGAATCTCGATCCGCTTCAAATAACCGGGATAGATGGCCGTGCTGGCCTCAATGATACCCATCGCCCCGTTGGCAAATCGCAGGGTGGCCATGGCGACGTCCTCCACGGCGATCCGCTTGTGGGCCAGCAGTGCCGTCTGGGCACGGATCTCGGCGACCGGTCACATGAGCCAGGTCAGGAGGTCGACCGTGTGGATGGCCTGGTTCATCAAGGCGCCGCCGCCGTCCAATTCCCACGTGCCGCGCCAGGCGCCGCTATCGTAGTATGCTTGCGTGCGATACCATTTGACGAAGGCGTCGCCGACGGTGAGCGTTCCGAAGCGGCCCTGATCGACGGCCTTTTTCATCTCGATACACGAACCGTGGAACCGCGAGGGAAAGACGGCCGAGAGCACCACCCCGGCCCTCTCACACTCGGCGATGATCTTGTCGCAGCGCTTCAGGGTGATTTCCAGCGGTTTTTCGACGATCACGTGCTTTCCGGCCCGGGCCGCCGCCACGGCCGGGTCGAGATGGGCGCCGCTGGGCGTGCCGATGGTGACCACGTCGACGTCCGGATCGGCCAACATTGCGTCCAGATCGTGATAGGCCCGGCAACCGGTCGCCCCGGCCAGCCGATCGGCCGCGGCCGGGACCATGTCGAAACAGGCCGCCAGCCGGGCTCCCCGCACGTCGGCGATTGCCCGGGCGTGAAATTCCGAAATCATGCCGCAACCGATAATCCCAAATCCGATAGCCATGGAACGAACTCCCAAACGGGCGCAAATCGTCGTGTATGCCGCGTGTATGCCGGACTGGCGATTATAAGAACCCGGCGCGGCGATGAGAAGGGGGTCGCTCGATTCGCGGGAATGTTTAGCCCGGACACTCGTGCCCGGCGCGTCGTACGAAACGGCCCGCGCCGCGTGCGTCCGCGCTACGGCCCCTCGTCATCCATCGGCTCGTCTTCCGCCGGATCCGTCTCCTCGGGGGTTTCTTCCTCTGCGACCGGCAGGTCTTCGATAAGACTCTCGCCTTTGGCAACGGCGCGCGATTGGCCGTCCAGATCGATTTCCACTTCCCGATCGCCGATGCGGAGAATGGTCACCTTGGTGTCGGCGATGACGAGCGATTCGCCTTCGGACTTCTTGTGCTGCTCGCCGGTGATGCGGTTGTGGAGCCAGACCTGCGCCGTTTCATTGCGGCCGACAATACCGGTCACGTACACGTGCTTGAGCACCTCGAAACCGGTGGGCTCGTCCTCGGTGGGCAACGCCACGGTGATCGTCACCGTGGCCGGGTCCGAGGTGATCTTACTCTGGTCGGTAACTCGATACGTGAACGTGTCCTCGCCGAGGAAGTCGACCGCGGGCGTGTACTCAAACGACCCGTCGGGTTCCAAGGTGAGCGATCCGTGGGTCGGGCCGTCGACCAATGTCACCACCAACTCATCGACACCGGGGTCGATGTTGATATCCGGGTCCAAATCCCCGTCGTCGGCCAAGAGGCCGCTGCGAGACGAAACCTCCAACGCCTGGTTCTGCTGACAGTCTCGCTCGTCGTCGACGGCTTGGGGCGGGTCGTTCGTGTTGGATACCGCAATGGTCACCGTTGCCGGCTCCGAGGTTTCCCGATCGCCGCCCACCTGATACGTGAAACGGTCCGGGCCGAAGTAGTTTTCGTCCGGCGTGTACTGAAACGAGCCGTCGGGGTTCAGTTCCAAGGTTCCGTGCGGCGGCTTTTTGACGATCGAAGCGGTGTGGTCGGGACTGATCTGGTCGTTCTTCAGCAGGCCATTCTCGGCGGCGACTTCCAGCAGCGTTTCTTCCACCGTGGCGTACTCGTCGTCGCCGGCCAGCGGCGAGGGGGAAACGGCAAACGGATTGCGCTCGATCAGCGCCGGTCCGTAGGCGGCCAGGGAGCCGAGTTGGGGTCGCGGAAACGTTTTCTCTTTTCCCTCTTCGGCGTCCACCTTCGACGCATCGAAGAGCTTCTCCTTGCGATCGGCGCCGGGGAGACTGAGGGCGTCGACGGTGAAGGTGAGTTTCATCATCGGGTCGCTCGGGTCGGTGCCCTCGACCGGCACGATCCCCAGTTGACGAATGCGGTGTAGATGACCGGCGGAGTAGAAGACGTGGAGGAAGTCGACCAAGTGGGCCATGGTTCCCTCGGCGTCGAAGATCACCGAAAGCTGCCAGTAGGCTTCCCGGGCACTGCGGCTGCGGCTCGAATTCATGTGGAATTTCAGCAGTTTCTCTTCGGCCAGCGCGGTCAGCCAGTCTTCGTAAACCGACTTGGCCAACTCGCGGTTGCTGGGCAACGAACGGTGTTCCCAGCGGGTAAGCCGGCGGCGGGTTTCGCGGGCTTTCTCCGCCTTCTCTTCCTTCTCTTGGACTTCCTCCTCCAACGTGCTTTCACTCGTTGCGCCTCCACCGAACAGGGACGAAACGGCCGGTCCGCCGTACAAAAAGCCGACCAGCAAGACCAGCGCGCCGGTGAGGATGCCCAGATTTCTCTCGCGGGGTTTCATGGCCATTACTTGCCTCCCCGCTGGATCAACTCGACGACCCCGAATTGGCACGGATAGCTCGGATCTTCCTCCTTGGCCACGTGGCGTTCCTTGACCTCGATACGATGTGCCTTGTCGCGGAGTTGCATCTCGAAATCGCGGATCATGCTCATGCTACCGGTTCCCATGCTCATCGCCATCTGTCCGTTCCCACCGCTGGGAGTGGCGCCGATCGAGAGGCTTTGCAGCAAGTACTTCTTGGCCGCGAAGCGATCGTCCCGGGTGCCGTTGAGTTCCTCGAGCTTCTCGGCGAGCCGGGTCAATTCGTCCAGCCACGGGGCGTAGTTCTCGGCCGGGTCGGATAAGTTCGGCACCTCCCCAAGCCATTTCGAGATGACCGGTTCCGACTCGTTGGCTTCATCGAGTTGCTTGAGCTCCCTATCCAGTTCGGCCGATTGACTCTTGAGCTTATTGATCCGGGCGTCGGTTGCGGATTTTCTCATCATGGCGTAGCCGACGATCACCGCCACGAGCAGGCCGACGACGATCGCGGCGAGGGAGAATTGCCTTTGACGTCCGGGCGGAGCGGGTCGTCGGCGAGGATGGAGGAAGTCGATGCCGTGACCCTGACCCTCCAATTCGTCCAGCAGCATGCCCAACAGAGGAGCGAACCGATCGGAATGTTCCGGCGCGCCGGTGGCCACGCCGGACGATACTTCCAGTCCGGCGAACGGATCGAACAGCGACGTGGCGACGCCCAGCTCTTCTTTGATTTGCCGAGCCAGTGTCTCGTGCGGCTGGCCGGTGCCGCACAAGGCGATCGACTCGACTTGCCGCCCGTCGAGTTGGTTGGCCACGGCGGCCGTGGTGCGACGGATTTCCGCCACCAGGGCCTTCCCCCGATCGGCCGACTCCAGCGGGTCGCCGGCCAGCCGGGCGGTTCGCAGGAAGATGATCTTGCGGCCGACCATCACCGTCAGTTCGGCTTCGGCGCCGGTGAGTTCGACCAGAAGCGACGCGCGATGAACGCCGGCGTCGCCCCGGCGACAGAGCAACGAGGCGGCCCCCGCCGACCGCAACAGGAGACGTCGAGGCCGGAGTCCCGCCGCCTGGCAGACTTGCCGGATACGGGTGATGCGATCGGGATCCAGCGCCGCGGCCAACACGTTGCGCGGACCGTCCGCTTGTTCGTCGATGAGCACGAAGTCCAGCGGCCAATCTTCTCCCAGGGCATTGAATTGCCGCAAGGCCTGGAAGCGAACCGCCTCGGGCAGTTCCTCCTCGGGCATGGGGGGCAGGGCCAGTTGGCGCAGTTCGACGTCGGTTCGTCCGACGGCCACGATCGTGTCGACCCGGCCTATTCCCCGCTCGGCCAGTGCCGCGGCGACTTGCGGACCGGGGTCCGGCTCGATCCCGTCGCCGTTGCCTTCGGCCGAGTTCCAGTGCAAGGGCACCGAAAACGCTTGTTCGATGGTGACGCGACCGGCGCGCGAGACGGCCAAGGCCGCGCGCACTTCGCGTTCGTTCCATTCCAGGGCAAGAAGTTTGGGCATCGTCTCGGTCGCCTGGATGCATGGACCCAGGTGGCGCTCTCTCGGGTGTTGTGTCGGAAGTTCTTGGTACGATGAAGTTTACGTTACAGTTCAGTCGGACGCTTCGATTCCCAGGGTCTCCACGGCATAGCCGGGGCCCAAGTGGCTGATATCTCTCCAGAATACCAAGCGGGCGGGCGCGGTTGTAGCATCAAATATGGCTTCGATCCGGGCGGCCGGGCCGTCTTGCTCAAAATACCCCACCACTTGGGCCCGATAAACATGCCCCGTGCCGGTGAGGAAGGGGATCATCGACTTCATTTCGTCCAGCGTGACGATCCCCGAACTGAGCAGCCAGGTTTCGTGGCGACGGGCCGCCTCCAGGTCGGACCACTCGGCCCGGTCCACGCGGCGGAAGGAAATAATCTCTTCGAGAATTTCGTCGGTCATGCCCGGCACACCCGCCAGCACCGACCGCGACGCCTGATTGACGTTGATCCGTCCGGGAATCACCGGCGAAGCGTTGATGGTGACGAAATCCATCAACACCGGCAGATACATGCCCATGGCCATGGGATCGTCGGGAAACGGGCTTTTCAGCACGGTCGGTTCGTCGTCGCCTTGGAGGGTCACGCGGACGGCGGGGCCGATCAGATCCAGCACGGTCGTTAGTGTGGGGCCAGCCCCCTCGCTCAAATCGAGGCGCCCCATCGCCTCGACGGTTTCGTCGTCGTCCTTTTTCTCGTAGGGGCCGTTTTGCCGAAAGGCGACGATAAAGGTGGCCCAACTCCCGGGCAGTACGGCCCCCAGGTCGTTGTACAAGGCCTCCATGTCGTCGGTGTTGAGATCGACTTTCGGCTGGCCATCGGGCTGCAAGTTGCGCTCGGCACTGTGGAGCGTGAGGTAGGCCGACCATCCGCGGTCCATCGAGCCGTCGGTTGCGATCATCGTGTCGGAGGACGCGGTATCGACGTTTTCGTCGGCCAGACCATTGCGGTCGAAATCACTACCCAAAAGCAGTTGCGGAGTGATCCCCCGAACCAACAGAAGTTCCTCGACCGTTTCCAGCGGTCCGTTTTTGGCCTGATAAGCCGGGTCGAGCGACAGGTAGTAGTTGCTTTCGGCGCCATACTCGCGCTCTTCGTCGTCATCGTCGATCCAATCGAGGATCGCGTCGGCCGTGTATTCGTCCATGTTGGGCAAACCCATTAGCAGGTCGCGCGCGCCGCCGATCTTCTCGTCGAGCACGACCAGCACGTTGAGGTTCAGTCGGGTCGATTCGTCTTCCAGCCCGAAGCGGGTTCCCGTGGGCATCCCCTCGTCCAAGGCGGGGGCAACCACCGAAAACCGGCAACGCTTCCGCGCTCGTTCGTCATCAACGACCAACCGCATCTGGAATCGCAGAGGGTTGTCGTACCAGCCGCCGGCCTCGTTCTGCGTTTCTTCGTCGACCGAGACGAACCGCCGGGCCATCTCCAATCCCGAGTCGGCCGCCGCGCGGACCTGAAGCTGGCGACTGGTGATCAGGGCGGCACCCCGTTCGGTGACCATCAATTGCAGGAACGACAGCCCGGCCAGACTGAGCATCGCCAGCACGACGAGTACCACAACCAGTACGAAGGCGGGGCGAGGCGATGTGCTACACAAATCCCGCCGGCTTGCCCGGCGGATCGTTCGGCTTCCTGCTACATGACGTCCGGCTTCATCCCCTTGAAATCCCGCCGGCTTGCCCGGCGGATCGTTCGGTTTCCTACTACAAAACGGCGGGATTCCTTGTCGTGAGGCAAGCCCTGTTGTAGCGAGAAACCGAACGATCCGCCGGGCAAGCCGGCGGGAT
>JABMRP010001014.1 GCA_013202535.1 Planctomycetota bacterium | reverse complement strand
GCGTCGCCCCAAGCGGAATGTCTTCTGTTACCGTAGACATGGCATCCGTACCTGTTTTCAGATGCCACAGTCATAGTCCACAACCCCATTTTCACCAAGACCAACTTCAGACGGCTAAAGTGTTACGTTATTTGTAGAAAGGTAGAATGTCCCCTGGTATCGCCCACATGGCAGCTTTTCTTTGTTTCCCATCACAGAACCAAAGGAGCCCATGGTGGTTCTGGAGCAATCTGGATCCAGTCGTCGCCGCCCTGTGCCGCATCCGGCGCAGTCATATCGCAAGCCGCGTGGTGCCGACGATGGTGAGCGATGGTACGCAGAATCAGATAAAGTTCCCACCGTTCAGCGTGATCTGGGGCGGTGACATTATAAAAAGGAGGATACTCCGAATAGTTTTCAGCGACCTCTGTTTCGATGCTTGTTCGAGTTCTGCCGCTGTGCTCATCTTCCAACATTTGGTTGGTGATAAAGTCCCGTATCGCCCATCCGGTCGTGTTCTCGGTGTTGACCGAGAATACGACCAGTCGCTTATAACAAATGGACGGTACTAACGCGACCGTGACACTGTTGTGCCCGCGAGTTCTGTAGTCGATTGGGGCGGTGGGCCTCCCATGAATTTCCGGGGCGGTCGCAGCGAACGACTTTAGCTGGGTGAAGACTGTATCAAGCTCCAACAGTACGCCAAGATCGGCCTCATCCACGCCGACCTGAATCTCCTTACGCAGCGCCTCTTGAGCGGCGAGCATATTGATCGCCTCGCTGATGGCGTCCTGGACGGAAGGAAAACGCCCGGAAGCCACTAGGTTCTCGACGAGCGTCTGTTGATCGGTGGGTAAGTCGATGTGCATGATTCTCACCGAATAGAGCGATTGGAGATATGCAACGGCACGCGGCCACGCGCGACAACACATGCCTGGATTATACTCTGAGCGCGAGCCAAATCCAAGCACACGGCAAGACAGATCGGTGCGTCCAGACGCACCGTACGGGACTCTCAAGGTGGCATGGGCCCCCGGCCCGTGTCGCGGCGATCGGTACCTCCGTCGATGGCCCCACGGGCCGGGGGCCCATGCCACCTTGAGAGATCTCCAATCACAAACCGCCGGTCTCCGCCAACTCGCGCCAATAGGCCAGCGTGTCGGCGACGGTTTGCTCTAGCGGGATCTCCGGCTGCCAGGCGGTGGTTTCGACGAGCCGGGTGATGTCGGCGACGTGGTCTTGCTTGAAGCCGGGATGAAGCTCTTCGATGGGGCGGTCGGGATCGGCCAGATTGCGGAGGATATCCAGCACGTCGCCCGTGCGGCGTTGGACCCCCGATCCGACGTTGTATATCTCGCCGCGCCGGCCTCGTTCCACCAACAGCCGATAGGCGCGGACGACGTCGCGGACGTCGGTCAGGTCGATACGCGCTTCGGCGGTCTGGATGCGCACCGGTTCGACGGGGCTGGCGACAAACTGCCGGGTCCACTCGGGGAGCATCATTCGCGGGCTCTGCCGCGGGCCCGTGTGTTGGAAGACGCGAACGACCATCGCGTCGCAACCCTGGTCGACCGCCTCGCGGACCTCTTGCTCGGCGGCCAGCTTGGTGCGGCCGTAGCCGCGGCGCGGTTCCAGGGGCGCCGACTCGTCGACCCGGCGGTTTCGACGTCCCACGGGAGCGTAGACGTGGGAACTGCCGACGGCCAACACGCGAGGTCGTGGCTCGGGCAGCGACCGGGCCAGTTGCATCACGCGGCGCGTTCCGCCGACGTTGATTTCCATGGCCCGGGCAGTGGGTTCCTCGGCACCGCAGTCACCGGGCACGCTCAGTGCCGCCAGATGGTAGATGCAGTTGGGGCGAAACTCGGCAATCCGCCGCTGCGTGTTCGGGGGCACACCCGACGGATCGCCCAGTTCCCAGGCCACCATGGCCACACCGTCGGCGAGGAACTCCGGACAGCCGTTTTCCCAGGATCCATCGGGCGAACAGCCGAGAACCGAGTCGCCCTGATCGAGCAGATGCCGGGCGAGGAACCCGCCGACGAAGCCCGATATTCCCGTGATAAGAGCCCGCTGCGGCATGATTCTAGCAGCCTGTTTCCGTTACGAAGTTTCGGCTGGGCCGCTTTCCGGGCCGTTTTCCTCGCCGTTTTCTTCATCGCGGGGAACTCGTTTGACGGCGGTCAACGCATCGCCGGAGTTGAGGTTCATCAGCCGCACTCCCTGGGTATTGCGGCCGACGACGCGGATCTCCCCCGCCCGGATGCGTTGGATTTTTCCCCCGGTGGTCATCATCAGCACTTCGTCGTCTTCCCGAACTCGGACGGCGGCGATCACCGGTCCGTTGCGCGAGGTCGTGCGGATATCGCGCACCCCCTTGCCGCCGCGGCGCTGGGCGCGATAGCGGTTTTGCGAAGAGACGGCATCGCCGTTGTCGGCCGCTTCCTCGTCGGTGCTTTCGTCCGCGTCTTCGGTGGAGGTCGCTTCGGTTTCCATCTCTTCGGCTTCCATCTCTTCGGCGTCCGCTACGACGTTGGGTCCAAAGGGTGTGCGTTTGCCGTAGCCGTTGGCACACGCGGTCAACAGGGCCGCCTCCGGGTCGGCCACCACCATGCCCACCACGAGATCGTCGCCGATGAGTCTGATTCCCCTGACGCCGCTGGAGTTTCGGCCCATCGATCGGGCATCGGCCTGATTGAAGCGGATGGCCATGCCGTTGGCCGTCGCCAGGACCACTTCGTCGTCCCGTTTGGTCACCACGACGTCGACCAGTTCGTCGCCCTCGCGGAGCTTGATGGCGATGATGCCGCTTTTCAGCGGGCGGCGATAGGCTTTCAACGGCGTCTTCTTCACCAATCCCCGGCTGGTCGCCATCATGAGGAAATGGTCGGGCTCGTCGAAATCGCGTACCGCGCGGCAATCGGCGATGCATTCGCCTTCGGCCAGATTGAGCAAGTTGACCACGGCCCGGCCGCGACTGTCGCGCCCCAACTCGGGCAGTTCGTACACCTTCTGCCAATAGACTTTGCCGTGATTGGTGAAGAACAGCAGGTAGTCGTGTGTGCTGGCGATGAACAGGTGCTGGATCGGATCCGCGTCTTCGGTCTTGGCTCCCTTGAGCCCCTTGCCGCCGCGGCGCTGCGCACGATAGGCCTTCACCGCGGTACGCTTGATGTACCCGTTGTGGCTGATCGAGACGACCATGGTCTCTTCGGTGATGAGGTCTTCCAGGTCGATGCCGCCGAGTTCTTCCCCGCTGATCTCCGTGCGGCGGGGGTTGCCGTGCTTGCGTTTCAGATCGCGAAGATCCTGGCGGATCATGTCGCGGATGATCGCTTCGTCGGACAAGATGCGGTTGTACTCGCCGATCTCGTCGAGCAGTTTGTGGTGTTCGCCGCCCAGCTTCTCCTGCTCCAGGTTGACCAACTGCCCCAGCGTCATGCGGAGGATGGCGTCGGCTTGCACGGGCGTGAGCGAGTAGTCTTCGGCCGCGCCGCGCTCCTCCTCGAAGACCGCGAACCCGTCGTCGCCCAGCGCGCGGCGCAACATGGCCGCCGGACACTTGATCTCGCACAGCCGCGTCTTGGCTTCCGCTTGCGTGCCCGAAGAGCGGATCACGCGGATCACTTCGTCGATGTTGACATGGGCGATCAGCAGCCCCTCGACCGTGTGCTTCCGCTGCCGGGCCCTGGCCAAGAGGAATTGCGTGCGGCGCCGGATCACCACAACGCGGTGGCGGAGAAATTCCTCCAGCAGTTCCTTGAACGACAAGACCCGCGGCTTGCCGTCGACCAGGGCCAGAAGAATGATCGAAATGGTGTCTTGCAGGGGCGAAAACTGATAGAGCTGGTTGAGTACGACGTCGGGCGTGGCGTCCCGCTTCAACTCGAGGATCAACCGCACCGGTTCCTTCAGGTCGCTCTCGTTGCGAATGGCCGAAATGCCCGGGATGCGGCCCCCGGTGACCAGCGCGGCGATACGCTCTTCGATGCGGTCGCGGGCTTGCTGGTAGGGGATCTCGCTGACCACGATGCGGAAGCGATTTTTCTTGTATTCCTCGATATGCGCCCGCGCGCGGACGACGATCGTCGAGCGGCCCGCGTGGTAACCCCGGCGAATGCCGGTTCGTCCGCAGACGATCCCGCCGGTCGGGAAGTCGGGGCCGGGGCAGATCTCCATCAGTTGATCGATCGACACCTCCGGTTCGTCGAGCACCCGGATCAGCGAATCGCAGATCTCCCCCAGATTGTGCGGCGGGATCGACGTGGCCATACCGACCGCGATGCCGTTGGCTCCGTTGACCAGCAAGTTGGGAAACTTCGAGGGCAGGACCGACGGTTCGGTGTTTCGCTCGTCGTAGGTGGGAATGAAGTCGACCGTGTCGAGCTT
>JABMRP010001013.1 GCA_013202535.1 Planctomycetota bacterium | reverse complement strand
CGACTGAAGCTCCACCCGGGGGAAGAGGTGCGGACACCGCTGGCGGTCGTCCAGTTCTGGAAAGGGGATCTCGTCCGGTCGCAAAACATCTGGCGCCGCTGGATGCTGGCACACAATCTCCCCCGGCCCGGCGGGAAGCCCATGCCGACGGGGCTGATGATGTGTACCAGCGATTTCTATCCAGGCATGAGGAGCAACGCCGCGGATGAAATGAAGTACGTCGATGCCTACGTCGATGCGGGCGTGAAGCTCGACTACTGGTGGATCGATGCCGGCTGGTATCCGTGCGAGCCGGAGGGTTGGCCGCGAGTCGGCACCTGGGAACCGGACCCCGCCCGGTACCCCAAGGGGCTGAAGGAAGTGGCGGATTACGTCCACGCCAAAGGCATGAAACTGGTCGTATGGTTCGAGCCGGAACGCGTCCATGCCGGGACTTGGTTGGCCGAGCATCATCCCGAGTGGGTGCTGGGCGGCAAGCAAGGCGGCCTGCTAAACCTCGGCAACGCGGAGGCCCGAACATGGCTTACGGATCACGTCGACCGCATGCTGACCGAAAATGAGATCGACCTGTATCGCCAGGACTTCAACATGGATCCGCTCGGCCATTGGCGAGGCCACGATCCGCCGGATCGGCAGGGGATCACCGAGATTCGGCACGTCGAAGGCTACTTGGCCTATTGGGACGAGTTGCGTCGCCGGCATCCCGACATGCCCATTGACACGTGTGCCAGCGGCGGACGGCGGAACGATCTCGAAACGCTGCGTCGTGCCGTGCCCCTGCTGCGCAGCGACTATCGGCTCGAGCCGGTCGGCACGCAGGGTCACACTTATGGAATGGCTCAGTGGATTCCGTACTTCGGCACCGGCGTGTCGGACACCAGCGACTACGTCGTGCGCAGCCACTGGTGTCCGTGGTTGGGCATCGGCCGGGATCGGCCGCGTCGGGAGGGACTCGACTGGACGGAGTACCACCGCATGGTTGGCCAATGGCGTCGCGTGTGCGACTACATGCTGGGCGACTACTATCCCTTGACCTCGTACAGCCTGGAAAAGACCGTATGGATGGCCTGGCAATTCGACCGGCCCGACCTGGGCGAAGGCATGGTGCAGGCGTTCCGCCGAGCGGAATGTCCCCATGAATCGGCCCGCTTCCTGCTCCGCGGACTGGAGCCCGACGCCCGGTACACACTCACCGATCTGGACACCGGCCACACCGAGCAACGCGCCGGCCGCCAGTTGATGAAAGAGGGCTTATCGATCACCATCCTACAACGGCCCAGCGCCCCCGTGGTGCTGTATAAGAAGGTCCGCTGAGGACGGTTGGCTTTCCATGACACAAAGGGGTGAACCATGCGGAAGACCACAATCGGAATCGCGCTGCTGTTTGGCTTGAGCTTCCTGGCTACCTCCGTCTCGGCAGCGGAGTTGACCGCCCTGACGCTTTTCGGCTGCGATGACCGAGGGACCGTCGATGCGGCCTTTCGCAATAATTCCGGCCCCATTGATGCCGCTTGGGATATTTTTCTTTACGAAGGCGACGTATTTGATCCGGCACGCGACGATCCGGACAAGGTCCGGTGGCTGAACAAGCCGGATGATCATACCATCCAGATCCCGCTCAGCCCGGGTACGCACACGTTTACCTTTCATTGCGAATTCGGCCGCAAATGGCCGGTCGTGGGAATGAACCTGTTCTTCGACGGTGTCCACAACAAGGCGGGGATCTCGGTGAAAGCGCCGATGGACGTCACCGGCCCGCCCTATCCGGATTTCGTCCGGAACAACGCGTCCAAGACCATGGGCTGGCCGGTCACTGAGATCCCCGGCGCACGCTCGTTGAGTTACGGCGGCCCGGATTCCGGCATCTGGGACTTCCAGGAAACCAGCAAAGGGCTGAAAGTCACGTTGAAGAGCTTCCGCTTGTCCGTCCCGGCGGTCGATGGAAATTTGGATCTCGTTGGGCCAAACCACATCGGCGCCAGCGGCAAGCCGGATTCTGTCGGCCAGTTGGTTCTGGAAGTCGAGCAGATCAACTCCAAGCCGCCGGATCTGCTGGTGTGGTTGCAGACGGTCGCCGGGATGACTGCCGGTGGCCCCGACATGGCGGATCGCTGGAAGGAACGGCTTGACTGGGAGAACACGCCTGAACCTTTCTCGTTCACTTACGGCGGCGAGCCCTCCGCGAAGTTCCTGAAGAGCTGTCGTCGTACAAGCCAGCACAAGCGACTCGACGCGGACCGAACCGCCCATGACGTGCTGTACGTCGATCCGGATTCGGGCCTCCAGATACGTTGGCAGGGCGTCGAATATCCGCGGTTCAAAACGGTCGAATGGACACTGTACTTCAAGAACACCGGCACCTCGGACACGCAAGTCATCGCCGATATCCAGGCGTTGGACAGCCATCTTCAGCGCCGCGGGAGCAGCAGCGAGTTTGAGTTGCACTATAACCGCGGCGACACATGCGCGCCGAACAGTTTCGAACCGCTGACAAAGCCGCTGGGCCCCAACGACGTGTTTCGCTCGGCACCGAACGGTGGACGACCCACCAACGGGGAGTTTCCGTATTTCAACCTCCGCGCAGGCTCGGAGGGAGTTATCGTTGTCGTGGGATGGCCCGGACAATGGGCCGTCGAATTCGCCAGGGACGGGCACCGGTCAATCAACGTCGTGGCCGGCCAGGAGCTTACCCGTTTGAAGCTCCATCCGTCGGAAGAAGTACGTACGCCACTAATCGTTCTGCAATTTGCCGATCAAGGCGACTGGATCGATTCCCAAAACGTGTGGCGACGGTGGATGATCCAACACAACCTTCCTCGACCGGCCGGCGAGCCCTTGCCGTTGCCCATGGCCAACGCGTGCAGCTCGCATCAGTT
>JABMRP010001012.1 GCA_013202535.1 Planctomycetota bacterium | reverse complement strand
TTGTCTTCCCACGTTTCGGCAAGGGCGGGAAGGTCGCCCATGCCCCCCGGAATGTCCATTGCAGCTTTCCACGGGCTGCTACCGCGTGTATACCGCCGCCATAACGGAGAACGTCTTCATGTCCGAGTCCACTACGTCGCTCTATCAAGAAGTCTGTCAATATGCTCACCAGACAGCCGTGCTCGGGTCGGTCGAATCGCTCTTGGCCTGGGATGCGCGGACCAAGCTGCCTCGCGCCGGCGGCGAGTACCGGGCCGAGCAGATGACCCTCCTGGCCGGAATGCTGCACCGGCGGTGGACCGAGCCGGATCTCAAGCGTCGGGTCGACGAACTGGCCGAAAGCCCGCTGGCCGATGATCCGCACGGCGATACCGGCGCAACGATCCGCCAACTCAAACGGCGGATCGACAAGAAGACCAAGCTCCCCCAGTCGCTTGTCGAGGAGCTAACCCGGGCGACCGTGCTCGGCGAACATGCCTGGGAAGAGGCTCGGCCGGCCAACAACTTCGCCTCGCTGATCCCCGCGTGGGAGAAGATCGTCCAGCTCAAACGCCAGGAAGCCGAGGCGTTGGGCTACGCGGAATGTCCCTACGACGCGCTGTTGGACGACTACGAACCGGAGATGCTCACCTCGCAAGTGGCGTCCGTGCTCGGGGGGCTGCGCGAGGAACTGATCCCCCTGGTCGCGGAAATCGCCGAGAGCGGCCGCCGCGCCGATGTCTCGATTGTCCAGCGCCGCTATCCGGTCGATGCGCAAGAGGCCTTTGGTCAGGAGGCGGCCGCGGCAATCGGGTTCGAATTCGACCGGGGCCGGCTCGACGTGACGGCCCATCCGTTTTGTTGTAGCGTGGGACCCGACGACTGCCGGATCACCACGCGATACGCCGAGCGCTATTTCAACGGCGCCTTCTTCGGCATTCTGCACGAAGCGGGCCACGGCATCTACGATCAGGGGCTTTGCCACTCGCAGTACGGTCTGCCGCTGGGCGACGCCGTTTCGCTGGGAATCCACGAATCGCAGTCGCGGCTGTGGGAGAACATGGTCGGCCGGAGCCGCGCCTTCTGGACCTACTTCTTCCCCCAGGCACAAAAGCATTTTCCCGAGGCACTGGCGGACGTTTCCGTCGACGACTTCCACGGCGCGATCAACGACGTGCGACCGTCGCTGATCCGGGTCGAGGCCGACGAAGCGACGTACAACCTGCACATCCTCATCCGCTTCGAGTTGGAGCAGGCCCTGTTGCACGGCGAGCTGGCGGTCGCCGATCTGCCGGCGGCCTGGAACGAGAAGTACGGCCGTTACCTGGGCGTCGAGCCGCCGAACGATACCGACGGCGTGATGCAAGACGTCCATTGGAGCGCCGGGTTGATCGGCTATTTTCCCACGTATTCGCTGGGCAACCTGTACGCGGCCCAGCTTTTCGCCGCCGCCGACGTCGAGCTCGGCGGACTGGCCGCTCAGTTCGCCCGAGGCGAGTTTCAACCGCTGCGCCACTGGCTCGGCGAAAAGATCCACCAGCAAGGCCAGCGCTACTCGGCCGCCGATCTGGTCAAGCGAACCACCGGCGAGCCCCTTTCGCACGCTCCACTGGTGGCGCATCTACGGGAGAAATTCGCGCCGCTTTATGGCCTCGACTGAGTTTAGCCCCGGCACTTGTGCGCGGAGTCTTGCAGCACGATCTTTCCCCTTTTTCCCTTCCAACGCCGGGCACCCATGTTACTTTTTCAACGGGCTGGCTAGCGGCGGCCGCATTTCCGCAAGGACTCCCGCGCAGCGTCCAGAATTCTAGCCGAGCCGTCCATGGTGGTGCTTTCCCCGCCCCAAGGGTGTCTCCGTCGAGAAAAATATCCATTTCTCTCGTAACCGATCCCCATCTCGCGGGTTTATAGGGGCAGGCCGGGTGCGAGAATCTTCCCTTGCGTTGAGGAGCTGCGTAATGAAACGAGTATTCGTGGTCATGTCGGCGGCTGTTGCGATGGTCTTTGCGACCGTGCGGACGGTGCGTTGCGAAGAGGGCGAACCGGCTTCGCCGAGTCCGGGCCAGCGGTTCTTCAAAGCTCTGGACAAAGACTCCGACGGCAAGATCAGCAGGGAAGAAGCTCCCCAGCGAATGAAGACGCACTTCGACAAGATCGACGCCGATTCGGACGGTGGCATCACGCCCGAGGAATGGAAGGCGGCTTTCAACGCTCGATTGAAGCCAATGCGTGACCAGCGCCCCGGCGGTGGCAACCGGCCCGGACTTGACCCGAAGTGGCGAGAGGGGGTCCAGGTTCTCCGCGACATCGAATACGCGAAAGTCGGCGATGTGTCGCTGAAACTCGACCTTTATATTCCTCGGCGTCCGAATGCCTCCGGGGAGCCTCCGTTGATTGCTTGGATCCACGGCGGGGCGTGGCGTGCGGGGAACAAGTCGAGGCTCAACCGGTCCTTCGCTCGGCTGGCGATCGGCAGCTACGCCGTCGCCAGCATCGACTATCGCCTCAACGGCCTGACCGCCCATCCGGAGCATATCCACGACTGCAAGGGTGCGATCCGTTTCCTCCGAGCCAATGCCGACAAGTACGGCTACGACGCGACGCGGATCGGAGTGGGCGGCGGTTCGGCCGGTGGGCATCTGGTGGCGCTGTTGGGTACCAGCGCGGACGTTAAGGAGCTGGAAGGCGACGTCGGCGGCAATCTCGACCAATCGTCGCGTGTGCAGGCCGTGGTGGACCTCTTCGGCCCGGCCGACTTTGAGTTCTGGGCCAGCCAATCCGAGCGATTCGGCGCGAACAAGAATCCCAAGCTGCTCAAGTCGGGCAGCCCGGTGACGTATGTCACGCCAGACGACGCCCCGCTGTTGATCTTCCATGGCGACCGCGACACGACCGTCCCCATTTCTCAGAGCCAGCGGCTACACAAGCTCTACCAGGACACCAAGCTGGAGTCGGCCTTCCATACGATCGAGGGAGCGGGCCACGGCGGCGGGCAGTTTAGCGACGACGAGCGCCACAAGCTCATCAAGACCTTCCTCGACAAGCACATCAAGCAGGTCAAAGCCAGCCCGTAGCGACTTGGGCCAAATGCCACCCGGTCGAGCACTCTGCTCCGATCACCCCCCCGAGAAGTGTGGTTCCGCAGGGCCTGTCGGGCCGGGGTGGAAGCCCATTTCATCTCGCCAGGGCCGCTAAGGAGCCCCCGGGCGGGAAAAAGGGGTCAGGTCCAATTTGCCGGAACGGCCCGGAGGGGGCTTCGCACAAATTGGACCGGACCCCTTTTTCTTCCGAAACGGTTTCGGTCAATCTACACGCCCGGCTTACAG
>JABMRP010001011.1 GCA_013202535.1 Planctomycetota bacterium | reverse complement strand
GCGAATGGCCGTGTGCGACAAGACCTTTCGCCTTCTCCAGAAGGAACCCTACGCTGGGCAGTTCGAGTTGATCGAGCCGCGTGATCCCGTTGCACTGAACGAGGCCACCCGATTCGATTGCAGCCGGCCGAGGCATCGTCATCCGCGCGAAACAAAGGGTCAGGACTTCGACGCGACCACCGAAGACGGCGGCACTTGTACGGACGGCGGAGACTGCTGTTGAAAGCTGTACGCGAAACGGAAACAACACACCTCATCCCGCTCGAACCGCCATGAGCCTAATCCTCTTGCTTCTCGTCGTTCTGGCACTTGCCTATGCCAACGGCGCCAACGACAATTTCAAAGGGGTGGCAACGCTTTTCGGAAGCGGCACGACGAACTACCGCGGCGCGCTCCTTTGGGCCACCGTAACCACCTTCCTTGGCTCGCTGACGGCCGTCTTTCTCGCCGGGCAGTTGTTGAAGAACTTCAGCGGGCGGGGGCTGGTCGACAGCAACCTCGTCACCAGTCCACAATACGTCCAAGCGGTTGCCCTGGGTGCGGGCCTCACGGTCCTCTTGGCCACCAAAGTGGGGATGCCGATTTCGACGACCCATAGCCTGGTCGGCGCGCTCGTCGGAGCGGGATGGGCCGCGGGCTCAGCGATCCATGGCGGCAAGCTCGGCCTGGATTTCTTCGCCCCCATGCTCACCAGTCCCGTGCTCGCCATCGCGGTCACCGGGCTGTGTTATCCTCTGTTGCATCGCGTACGCCGGCAACTGGGAATCACCGAGCAAACTTGTCTCTGTGTCGGCCAGCGGACGATCGAGGTGTCGCCCGGCTTGGGCCAGGCGGCGGTCGTTCAGCGGATGCGGCAACTCAGCGCCACCGTGGGAGCGGACGTCGTCTGCCGGAGCCGCTATCAAGGCCGTGTCCTGGGAATCGAGGCGCCAGCCGCTCTCGATTGGTTGCACTACCTTTCCGCCGGGTCGGTCAGCTTCGCCCGCGGGCTCAACGATACGCCCAAGATCGCCGCGCTGCTGCTGATTGCGCCACAGTTCGGGGGCTTGGAAGGCATGCTTGCGGTTGGGCTGGCGATCGCCGTTGGTGGCGTGGTGAGCGCCCGCAGGGTGGCCGAGGTCATGAGCCGGAAGATCACGTCGATGAACCACGGGCAAGGCTTCGTTGCCAACTTGGTTACCGCGGGAATCGTCATCGGCGCCAGCCGGTTTGGGATGCCCGTGTCGACGACGCACGTCTCCTGCGGCTCATTGTTCGGCATCGGCACGGTCACCGGGCAGGCGAAGCGAAGCATGATCGGAAAGATACTCACCGCCTGGATCACGACACTGCCCTTGGCGGCTGCGCTTGGCGCCGCGGCTTATTGGGGTATCTCGCTGGCGGGTTGATGTTTGATTACGTTATAACATGGTTGGAGGTTGCCCCGTTGTTTACCCCGTTGGCACTCTTCTGGGCAGCCGTCACATTGCAAGGATGGAAACATGGCCTACTCGGCAATCGCCGATGACGACGTCGAGAAGCTCCGACACCGCCTGGCAGAAGCCGAGCGGGCGTTGCGGATTAAGCAAGACAAGATGGCAATGCAGTTGAGATTGGCTGCAAGGGTGCATAGCAGCCTGCTGCCGAGACCGGTACGGCGCGAACGCGTCTCCGTCGACGTGCGATATGAGCCCGTCGAAGAGGTCGGCGGCGACTACTGCCAGGTGCGATTCTCCGACCCGGATACGTGCTACATCACGATGTGCGATGTCACCGGCCACGGAATCGCCGCGGCGCTCATGGCCACCCGTGTCAGCAGCCAAGTCCGCCACAACATTGTTCACGGCTGCGCACCTCGCGACATCGTGGACTCGCTCAACCGGTTCGTCTACGATCATCTTATGGAAACCGACCTTTACCTGACGTTCATGGCGGCGAGAATCGATTTTCGCAGTAACCAGATAACCTGGTGTGGAGCGGGACACCCTTGCCCGCTGTTGATTCGTCACGACCGGCGAACCGTCGAACATCTCCACAGCCAGAACGCCATGATCGGTATCATGGAGGACGGCCTCGGCGAGGAGCCCGAACACACGCTGCCTCTGCGGCCCGGTGATCGACTACTATTCCACACCGACGGCTTGATCGAAACGGCCGATGCGGACGGACGCTGCCTTGGTACGCGGGGACTGAGCGAGATTGGCATCCAGGCGCAGTCGGTAAGCCTGTTTGAAGCGGCCGACTACATCCTTGAGCGTGTTGCCGATTACCAGCACGGGCCGGCAACCGACGATAAGACACTCATCGTGGTGGAGATCAAGTAGCAAACCAACCCTTTCCGTCAGGAGATACATCATGCCAACGAGCGATTCCCGCGACGTCTTCGACGACGCGATCAAGCGTCTGGACCGCGCATTCGGGTACGCGCGGATCGACGAAGAGGCGCTGGAGAAACTCAAGCACCCCAAAGCGATTCTCCAAGTCTCCATTCCCCTGCGAATGGACGACGGTTCGCTGCGGATCTTCGAGGGATATCGGGTCCGCCACGACGATACGCGCGGGCCGACCAAGGGCGGCATCCGCTATCATCCCAACGTGAACCTCGATGAAGTCATGGCTCTGGCGTTCTGGATGACCATCAAGTGCGCCGTGGTCGGGATCCCTTACGGCGGCGCCAAAGGAGGAATCACGGTCAACCCCAAGGAGCTTTCCCGGCTCGAACTGGAACGGCTCTCGCGCGGCTTCATCCGCCAGATGGCCGACTTCCTCGGCCCCGACACCGACATCCCGGCGCCCGACGTCTACACCAACCCCATGGTGATGGGCTGGATGATGGACGAATACTCGAAGATTGCTCGCCGTCACACGCCGGCGGTGATCACGGGCAAGCCCGTCGAACTCGGCGGTAGCCTCGGACGCGACGACGCCACCGGCCGCGGAGCATTTTACTGCATCCAAGAGTTGGAGAAACGCAACGGCTGGAAGCCCGAGGAGGTCCGCGTGGCCGTACAGGGCTTTGGCAACGCCGGCCAGGCGCTTGCCGGGCTCTTGCACGAAGCGAGGTACAAGATCGTCGCGGTCAGCGATTCCACGGGCGGAATCTACGAGCCCGCCGGATTCGACGTTCCCAGTCTCGTCCGATTCAAGAACGAGTCGCGCAAGCTCAAGGCCGTCTATTGTCACGACTCGGTGTGCGAGGTGATCGACGCCCGGCAGATAACCAACGAGGAATTGTTGACCCTGGACGTCGACCTGCTCGTTCCCGCCGCGCTGGAAAACCAGATTACGGCCGAGAACGTCGAGCAAATCAAGGCCCCGGTGATCGTCGAGTTGGCCAATGGCCCCACGAGCAGCGAGGCCGACGCGGCCCTCGGCGATCGCCATACGCTCGTCGTGCCCGATGTGCTGGCCAACGCCGGCGGCGTGGTCGTCAGCTACTTCGAGTGGACTCAGAACAAACAGGGCTTCTATTGGACGCTGGAAGAAGTCCACCAGCGACTGGCCGCCATCATGACCCGCGAGTTCAACTCCGTCTACGATTTTGCGGAGGAACACGGGATCGACATGCGCACGGCCGCATACGCCCACGCCCTGAACCGTATCGGCACCTCAATCGAGGCACTCGGCACGCAGCACTATTTCAACGAGCAAACGCCGCCCGTGCGGTCGTCCACTTGACGGCTCCCGCGGGGCGGGGAATCCGCGGCGATGGACCGCGGTGGACCGATCGTATTCTGCGGTCTTGCCTAATTGTAGATCTTCTTCATCTGCCAGGCGTCGAGCGATTTGAGCACGGCCTCCTGGCCTTGGGAGCGTAGCGACACGCCGACGCTGTCCTCGCGGCCGGGATAAACACGCACGGCGACGCACTGCCTGCCGTT
>JABMRP010001010.1 GCA_013202535.1 Planctomycetota bacterium | reverse complement strand
TCGCCTTGCGGCAGCGGCCGGTGGACATCAAACCGTGGCACGGCCCGACGCGCGGGTTTAGCTATCCGCGGGAAGTGCAGGTGCCGGTGATCGACAAATACTGCGTCGGCTGTCACAACGGCCAGCCACAAGCGGACGGCACCACCATCGCCGATCTGCGCGGCACCGAGCGGATCAAGGACTGGAAGCTCATCACCGCGGGCAACGGCGGTAATCGGGGCGGGAAGTTCTCGGTCGGATACGCCGAACTGCATCGCTTCGTCCGCCGCCCGGGCATCGAGAGCGACTACCACATGCTCAACCCGATGGAGTATCACGCCGATACGACCCAACTGATTCAGATGCTCAAGAAAGGGCATCACAACGTGAAGCTGGACGCCGAAGCTTGGGACCGGCTGATCACCTGGATCGATCTGAATTGCCCCTACCACGGCACCTGGGGCGAGGAACTGGCCAACCCGGGCGTGCAGCGACAGCGGCGACGCGAACTGCTGCAACTCTACGGCGGCATCGACGACGACCCCGAGGCCGTGCCCGAGATGTCCGACGAGCCGGTCGAGTTCGTCGCTCCCCAGCCGCTGCCGACGGTCCAGGCGGAGAAGATCGCGTGTCCCGACTGGCCGCTTACGGCCGAGCAGGCCAAGGCATTGCAGGCGGCGGCGGGTACCGAGATTCGCCGTACGATCCAACTGGCCGAGGGAATGACGATCGAGATGGTGCTGATCCCCGCCGGCGAGTTTGTGATGGGAAGCACCGACGGAGCGGTCGACGAACGGCCCCGAGCGCGGGTGCGAATTGAAAAACCGTTCTGGATGAGTGTGGGCGAGGTGTCCAACGCCCAGTTCGCCGTCTTCGACCCAACGCATAACAGCCGGGTGGAGACGAAAAACGCCTACCAATTCGGTATCCACGGTTATCCGATGAACCAGCCCGAGCAGCCGGCGGTACGTGTTACGAACAAGGCGGCCACGGCGTTTTGCCGATGGCTGTCGAAGGAGGTGGGGCACACGTTCTCGCTGCCCACCGAGGCCCAGTGGGAATACGCCGCGCGAGCCGGCACGGAAACGCCCTTCTTCTACGGCGACTTGGACACCGACTTCTCAAAATTCGCCAACCTGGGCGATGCGAAGATGGTCGAGTTCGTGACCAACCCGTACACGGTCTTCAGCGCCTATAAGAATCCGCCCAAGTACGACGACTGGATTCCCAAGGAAACGCGGTTCAACGACGGCAGCCTGTTGACCGTCGCCCCGTGTACTTACGAGCCCAACGCCTGGGGCCTGCACGACAGGCACGGCAACGCGGCCGAGTGGACCCGCACGACGTATCGCGAGTATCCCTACGAAGCGGAAGACGGCCGCGACGCGGCGGACCTCGGCGGTCGCAAGGTAGTTCGCGGCGGCTCCTGGCGCGACCGGCCGATGCGTTGCACGTCGAGTTTCCGGCTCGGCTACCAGCCGCACCAGGGCGTCTACAACGTCGGCTTCCGCCTCGTCTGCCCCGCGGGGCCGGAGATCGTGGCCGTAAAGTAGTACCGTTCAAGAATAGTAGCCATCCTGCTCTGCAAGATGCAGCGAACTCGTGCCGGCCCTCGTTCCCCTGGGGACGTGGCCTTGCTCGTCAACGGTTGTGCGTGACTGCTTGCAAGCACTCACGCATGATTATGGACAACCTCAGCCGAGCAGGGTTACTCTCCAACGATTTGACCGCTGGTGTTCTCGATTCACGGTCGTATCCACCTGCTACAAGTCTGGATTCTTAATCCTAATGTCTATGGGTTGCGCCCGCATGTCGGAATCAGAGCGTGCCAGGTAATTCACGTACATGTCCAGCGCGGGATACTCAGCATATAATTCATTGTGCCCAGTCATTGGATTGCGTGCGAAGCTCTCCTTCGCGGGCTTGCCAACAAGGTCCTCCACTCTAGCCTTGGTCATATCCCACGACAACGAGCGGGGCATGGGACCAGTGTATCTTTCGTACTGACCAGATCGTGCCGAATAGATGATTACCGTCGTTATAATACGATCAGTATCGGCTGACAGTTCGACGCCATCGCTATTCAGACTGACGAACACGCCATATCCGGGTGCATCTTCACGATCTGGGACACTGTTAGACTGGGACAGGTAGGCCTTGACATCAAAGTCGTCAAGACTCTTTCCGATTAGCTTCCACGGTGGGTGATCTGACGCGTCAGGGGATGCTTCTGAGTCGGAGTCACGAGTGGAAGCAGACGCGTTGGGCTCGGGGGAATGCGTTTCGCCTGATCGCGTATTTCCCGCGTCAGAACATCCGAAAAGCACTATGGCTACGATGCCGCATACGGTGAACCAATATCCTGACATGCTTTCACCCTTTGCATAGCTGCCCAAGGACACCCCCACACGATGACGATGATTGTAACACGTAGGTCGAGCGAGGGTAAGTAAAGCGGTTCGGGTGCCGGGCGAGGGCCGATGCAATGGCTGGATGGCCCCCTCCATCGACGGGATTGACAACTATACTGCTAAGCCGTATAGTTTAAGTGCAGCCTGGATGCCCGTGTTGACGAAAGGAAGTCAAGGTGAACACCAATGGTAGCAAATGTTTCTGAAGTCTGGAATGTACCCTGAGGTATCCCGACCACATGTTAAGTCCGGAAGACTTATTGCACTTCGTCGAACTCGATGAGTTCCGCGATGATTGGGAGGGCTTGGGACTTGATGTCGAAAAGGATCTTTGGGCGTTGCAGATCGCCATCATGAGCAACCCGGAAGGGGCGCCCGTGGTTTCTGGGACAGGCGGGCTTCGCAAGGTTCGATTTGCACCAATCGAGTGGCACACGGGCAAGAGCGGGGCTGTTCGTGTGTGCTACGTGTACCTGAAAGAACATTGGACGGTGCTACTGGTGATGGCCTACGGGAAGAATGAAAAACTGAACCTATCCGTCGAGGAGAAGAAAGGCATCAAGGAGTATATCCGTAGGATCAAGAAGAGCCTCGACCAGAAGAAGTACACATAAGGCGGAAGGACCCCGACCTATGGAAGGAACAAGTGATGGACAAGCCCAAAGGCAAAAAAATCGTGGATCGGCTGAAAGACTTCGCCGAGACGCTCCAACGAAGCGAGAGTATCACCGATAAGTTCACCTGTCGGACGATCAAGCTGAATCTCGAACCGGCGACTTACAATGCGGAATTGGTGAAAGAGACTCGCAAGTTGCTCGGCGCAAGCCAGGCGATTTTCGCGCAGTTCCTTGGCGTCTCCGTCAAGACGGTACACGACTGGGAGCAGAGCCGAAAACCGCCAAGAGACGTGGCGTGCCGGCTGATGGACGAAATCCGCCGCGACCCGGACTATTGGCTGAACCGCCTGAAAGAGCTGTCGGTAGCGACCGGCTGAATGGCCGACAACAGGCTTCCCTGCTACTCGCCACGCTCCCCGCCCGCGTCGGCTCCGATCCGCACGGCCGTGCCGGAGACGGGTCGTACGGCGGCGCGGCGGAATGCGGCGATCATCCGATACACGCCAATCGCCGGACGGTCGATCTCGGGCACGGCCCACTCGGCCGGCATCGTCAGCGAGGATTGCTTTCCCGACCAATTCATGGCCAGTTTTCCGTTCACCACAACCCGGATCGTCGCGCCGTCGCCTTTCACTCGGACCTGGATATCGACGAGGTAGCTTTGATTCTTGGCTAGCTTGAACCCCCGAACCGTCGTCACGTTGTCCAGCGCGGGCTTGCCGTCCACGTTACTCAACCCGATCCGCCCACCTTGGGCGGGCACAGTGCCAACGGACAGCATGCAATTCGTCTTACCGACGGGCAAACCAATCAACCCGCCATTGGGGTCCCGCGAGGGCCTGAACTCAACCCTGAGATCATACTCCCCGTCGATCCGAACCGGAAGCATGAGCCGGCCCTGTCCCCATCGCCCCACCACGAGTGGACCCTGCCGGAACCAAGCGCCGTCCGCGGTGTCCCGGCGAATGTCGACCCACGGCAGGACCTCGGTCCACTCGCCGCGCGGCAATTGCCCAGGGCGAGTGACGGCAAGTCCGGGTTGCACCGCGGCGGCGATTTCGGCGATCTCCGCCAGACGTTTTCCAACCTTCGCCTTATCGAGGCCGGTCAGCTTCGTCTCCGCCGTCTTGTACCATCGGCC
>JABMRP010001009.1 GCA_013202535.1 Planctomycetota bacterium | reverse complement strand
TGGCCGCCGGGCCGATGAGTCGCCGGATCGTCGCCTCGGAAGCGAAGAAGTAGCCCGATTCGGCGGCGTCGGGGGGAGGTAGAATCGTCGTGACGTACCGGTAATCGAGCGCCCCGTGCAGATTGGGAACCAACCCTTCGACCGCGTCGATCACCCGGCGAATCGCCCGATGCGAGTTGGAGTAGACCACGTAGTCCTCGTGCTCGACCACGAACGAACTGACCATCCGGTCTTGCGTGTAGTGGGCCGTCACTTTGTGTCCGCGGTAGTTGAACTCCTGGTCGACCATGCCCGGGTGGCGCTGTCGCACGTCGGCCAGCCAGAGCCCGGCGGCGGTGCGGAAGACCTCGGGTTTGGTGACCTTGAGCAGGACGGTGAAGTCGGTTCCTTCCATCACAAAGGGATCGGCGCCGGTCACGGCCACCTCGGCAATCACGGCGTCGGCGAACAGTTGGGTCAGCGGATCGCGCCGCAGGCACAACTGGTCTTCCAGCTTGGACCGCAACTGCTGGTCCTGGGCCTGTACGGTAAACAGCCGCAAGAGGTTATTGCCCCATTGCGAGGAGAGGTCCATCAACTCGCCCAGCGATTTCATCGAGTTGAAGTGGAGGAAGTACTGATCTTCCGGCACCAATTGGGCGATGGCGTGCGGCCGGGGTTCGATGCCCTCGTCTTCCTGCTTCTTCTTCAGCAGTTCCTTGTAGGGCAAGGAGCGGAGGTTGGGCGGGCTCAGGGTGCTGATGTGCGTGTTCAAGTCGCCCACGCGGCTGCGCACGCTCAGCGCCTCGCGCTGCAACGACTCCTGAATGGCCAACGATCCGGTGAATACCTGGTAGAGGTCGGTCTCCAGGTCCTTCTCGTCCCGCATCAGCTTGGGAATCGGCGGCGGCGTGACCCCGTAACGGGCCTTCGACTGCAAGAGGCAGTATTGGAAGAACGTCTCCTCGGGATAGTATCGCAACAGTTCGGCGAAGTAGAGGTTCTGCTGACCGGCCCAGTTGGTGTAGATGCTCTTGGGGCCGACGGCCGCCGCGGGAACGGGTGCCGCGGGAATCTCGACCTCGATCTTGCCCTGGCGCACTTCGACCCGGCGCGTCCCGTCGGGGTTCTCCGACACCATCTCGTAGGAAAGCGACAGGGGCACTTTCCCCTCGCCTCGTAGCCGGCCGTAAAACTCGGCGTGTTTCTGCTGAAACTTCGTTTCCTTGGGATAGATCAGATAAGCCCGATCGTCGGCCGATTTCAACCGCAGGTAGTTGCTTTTCTCGAACTCCTGGGCGAAGAATCGCTGCTCCAGTCGGACGGTGAAGACGACAATGTCGCCCTGCCGGTCGCGATACACCTCGACTTTGTGCTCGAAGGGCATCGCGTCGTCCGCCACGCCGGCAGTCGGCGACAGCCCGGCCAGAGCGGCCCAGGCGATGCAGGAAATTGCGGAGAATCTCATGGGTCACTGGCTCCTGTTGTGCGAGAAGAGAAGAATCGTCCGAGTTCAATCATCCTGGCGAAAAGCACTTCGTCGTATAACGGGGAATCTTGGATTTTTCTGGTTCACCCGGGAATTCTAGGCCGAAAATCCTTGAAGATCCAAAGAGAGCACAGAAAAGAAGACCTCACTGATTTATGGGCACCGCCGCATCCGCTCCGGATATCAGTGATGCCCCTTTTTTCGGCTCATCCCAGAACTGCGTACCTGGCTCCATGGAGGTCCGGGATCTTGAGATTGAGGGCCCACCCGTCTGGAGCGTACCTGGTCTCCGCCGCCGGGAAGTACCGGTGCCTCTCCTCTGTTGTCAAACGCGGAGAATCGCCGGAAAACGCGGTGGTTTGCCAATAATCGCCGAATAGAGAAGTGGGACCGGTTCTTACGAATTCCGCGACCATTTGCTTGATTTCGGGACCCTTCGGTTGCAAGCCCACTCCACGTTGGGCTAGACTCGGGTTTGTCGCGGGGATTCAAATCCCTATCAGTCGTTCCAGCAAGGGGGGAGGGACTTGGTCATGAGGCAGACTGTCTTTCTGTTGGCGTCGTGCGTTGTGCTGTCGGTGCGAATCGCTTGGGCCGATTGCGGGTCGATCCCGTTTAAGCCGTGGGTGAGCGTGTTCGAGCCGAACCAGCGGGCCGTTATCGGTTTCAACGGCAAAGAGGAGATCCTGCTTCTGTCGACCGACCTGAGGGCGTCGGAACCGACCAAAGTGCTCGAGGTGATCCCGTTCCCCGCCAAGCCCGAGGCCAAACAGGGGAACGTGGCGGCCTTCTACCAATTGACCGAGTACATCAACTCGGTGCTCTTCCCGAGGAAAGGTGGAGGATTCGGTGGGGGGGGCGGCGGGATGGGAGCCGGTGGTGCGGTCGACGCCGTCCCGCTGCCGCCTGCCGGAAAGGTCGCTTTCCACGAGAAGATCGGCGCCCAGGACATCACGGTGACCGAGGTCCTGGACTCCAAGCGGTTTGTCGCGTGGGTGGAAGACTACTTGAAGAAAGCCGGGGTGGACAGCCCGAGTATTCCGGGTCCCCTGAAGCTGGTCGTCGACGAGTACCTCCGGGACGGCTTCAAGTGGTTTGCGTTCAACGTGGTCGATCTGGGAACGGAGACGGTGACGAAGGAGGCCGTCCAGTATCGCTTTGCGACGCGTTTTCTCTACTACCCGCTCAGGATAACCAGGACCGAAAAAGGGAATACCTCGATACGCCTGCTGATCGTCTCGCCCGGCCTGGTGCGGATGCCGGACCTCGGGTCGGCGAGCGCCAGGTTGGAGCATCGCCCCGTCGAATTGAAGAGGAACCTGTTGCAGTCTTACGACGCGGACCTCCACGATTTGCTGAAATACCACCGGAAGACCATCGTACGCACGTGGGAGATCAAGGGGCCGTTGTCCGGTTTCAAACGCGACGTGATGACCAGAGCGCGTTGAGCCAAAGAGAGAGGGCCCGATTCACATCAGAGAACCGGACCCCCCAAATAACCGCACGTCAACGCTCACGACCGCGGCAAGCGGCTCACAGAACCGGATCACAAACCTCGACCGGTTCGCACACCTTGACCGGCTTGCAGACCTCGACCGGCGGCTTGCAGACCGGAACCCGGACCGTCTTTTCAACCATCTTGCA
>JABMRP010001008.1 GCA_013202535.1 Planctomycetota bacterium | reverse complement strand
TGACCCCTGAAGGCACGCCTCACGTCTTCCGAGCGCCGCCCAGTGCTTTGGATGGCGCCGGCGGCAGGCTGCCGGACAAGAAGGGCTACGGCTTCGACGGATGCTCGCCACGCATCCTGATGGACCGGGCCGAAGTCAGGGATGGGCTGATTGTCTTTCCCGACGGCAGTTCTTACCGCTTGCTGGTCTTACCAAACTTCCCGACCATGACCCCCCAACTGCTGGCCAAAATCAAGGACCTGGTCGAAGCCGGCGCCTCGGTCGTCGGTTATCCGCCGGCCAAATCACCCAGCCTCGCGAACTATCCCGCATGTGATGAAGAGGTCCAGTCGCTGGCGAAGGAACTCTGGGGAGATCTTCAGGCACCGCCAAAGCCGCCGGCCGCGCAACGCACGGCCAGCACGTCGTCTCCGGGCTATCCTCTGCAACTCGCGCTGGACCGCAACCCGAAAACACGCTGGATATCCGATGGCGATAAGCCCGGCGAAGGGCCGACACCGGAAGCTCCGGAGCATATCGACTGGGAATTCCCGACGCCGTTTCCCGCCGCCAGTCTGGCGATCACTCCTAACGCGGATTGCGGGCCGAAAGACTGCGAGCTTCAGTATTCGGACGACGGCAAGACGTTCCAAACGATCAGCCGATTCGTGGTGGAGCAAGACAAAGAGAAGACGGTGGCCTTTGATGAAAGAAACGCGAAGCTCTTCCGGCTGGTGATTACTTCTTCCTATCCTTTCCAGGGGGAAGAGTCCTGGAACGTGCAGATCAGCGAGATCGCACTGCGCAAAGTGGGGCAGGAACCCGTCTCGCGAACCACGCCGCGGCCGATCGTCCGGCGCGCCCATGGAGCCGGCAGCATCTACTGGATTCCCTGGGGCGACGACTCCTCCGAACCGCTCTATCCCCACTACGACGACACGGCCGCCGTGTTGAAGAAGATGGGCGTCCGCGAGGATTTCTCGGCGACCGGTCCGGTACGTTACGCGCATCGCCGCACCGAAGAGCGGGAGATCTACTTCGTGTCGAACAGGTCCGGCCAGCCGGTTCGGGCGGATTGCACATTCCGCGTGGTCGCCGGGCAGCCGGAATTGTGGAATCCCCGCAACGGCCAGAGACGGCCGCTGCCGCAGTACCAAAATGAGAGCGGCCGGACAACGATCCCCATGGAATTCGCGCCTCACGAGAGTTTCTTTGTCGTCTTTCCACGTGGCGATTCGTCTGGGAGCAATAAATCCATTGCAAGCGGTGTGAATTTCCCCAAGGCGACTACCGTGACGACATTGCAGGGCTCGTGGGAAGTCTCCTTCGATCCCAAGTGGGGCGGCCCGGAGAAGGTTGCCTTCGACCCCCTACAGGATTGGACTGGGCGGGAAGAGGAGGGGATTAAGTACTACTCCGGCATCGCCACCTACCGCAAGAGCTTCGATCGCCCCGCGCCCCTGGCGCCAAACGCCAAGATCTATCTCGGCCTGGGAACGGTTCACGAAATGGCCCGGGTGAGGCTCAATGGAAAGGACCTCGGCGTGGTCTGGTGTGCCCCCTGGCGGGTTGATATCACCCGGGCCTTGCAGGCCGGAGCGAATCACCTCGAAATCGAGGTGGCCAACCTGTGGCCCAACCGGCTGATCGGCGACGCCTCGAAACCGAAAGAGGAGCGCCTCACCCGAACGACCTCGAACCCGTACAATGCCGGGAGCACTCTTCTGCCCTCCGGACTATTGGGACCGGTCACCGTTCAGGCAGATACCCCCTAACATGCGCGCATTGCCATACAATCGTTTAACGCCAAGCCGAAGGCGCCGGCTCTTGTGGTAAAACGCCAAACAAGCCATCGCGTCATAAACAACCAGGAGACCATCCCATGAACTCCAGGGAACGTGTTTTGAGTGCCTTCGAGCGACGCGGCTACGACCGCATCCCGATCAAACACGAGGGCACGCCGGAAGTCAACCGGATGATCATGGATCATTTCGGCCTGAAGAACATGGAGCAATTGCTCCGCGTGGTCGGCGATGACTTTCGCTACGTCGAGCCGGTCTATTGCGGGCCGGAGTTGAAAACCTTTCCCGACGGCAGCGTCGAGGGCTACTTCGGCGAGCGATACAAGTATGCCGAATTCGAGGCCGGCAAGTATCTCGAAGCGTGCCATCTCCCCTTCGCCGGCGTGACCCGATTGGAGGACCTCGACCGCTCGCATTTCCCCAGCGCCGATTGGTTCGACTACTCGACCATCCGCCAGCAAGCCCAGGCCATTCGCGACCAAGGCTTCGCCGTCTGCTGCGGCACGGCCGGCGACGTCGATCTGATCAACGGCATCTCCCGCGCCCGGGGAATGGAGCAGGTGCTGATGGACCTGATCGACGACAACCCGGTCTACCTGGAGATCATGCGGGCAAGGTTCGAGTTCTTCTGCGAGGTCCAGAATCGCACGCTGGAAGCGGCCGGCGGGTTGGTCGACTTCACCCACGCCGGCGAGGATTTCGGCAACCAGCGAGGACCGATGATCGGCCTGAACGTCTTCGATAAGCACTTTGCACCCAAGTACGGCAAGTACTTCGAGATGGTCCATTCCCACGGCGCGCGAACGATGCTGCATATATGCGGCTGTTGCGAAGCGTTTCTGCCGCGGCTGATCGAGCTGGGCCTGGAGGTCTACGACGTGGTGCAGCCGACCACGCCCTCGATGGACATCGG
>JABMRP010001007.1 GCA_013202535.1 Planctomycetota bacterium | reverse complement strand
TACTTCACCCACCGAGAACGGCGGGAAGTAGTAGTCGAGCATGAACTTCTTGAAGTACTCTTCCAGCAATCCGTCGACGCGCTGCTCGTCTCGTCCGGTCCCCAAGGCCACCGTGATCAGCGCCTGGGTTTCTCCCCGTTGGAACAGAGCCGAGCCGTGTACACGGGGCAAAAGATCGACGGCACACTCGACGGGGCGAACCGTATTGTGGTCGCGGCCGTCGCACCGGGTGCCCGAGAGGATCAACTCGCGGATCACCCGCGCCTCCAAGTCGTGCCAGGCCGACTTCAAAGCCGCCGGATCGATGGCCCCTTCGGCGTCCGGGTCGGGGATCAACTCGGCAACGGCTTGGCCCTTCAATTCCGAACATGCTTCGTCGCGAGCCGCCTTGCCGGTGGTTTGCTGGGCTTGCTTGAATCGATCGTAGTACTTCTCGCTGAGTTGGTCGAGCAGGCCGTCCGACTCAGGTATCTCACGCGAGATCTTCTCGGCCCCGATCTTCTCGATCAGTTCGAGTTGCAGTTCGCAAATCTGCTTGACCACGTTGTGGGCTTCCATGACGGCGTCGGCCATCAGATCCTCGGGCATCTGCCGGGCGAACCCCTCGATCATCAGTACCGACTCGAGGTTTCCGGCGACGATCAGGTCCAGATCGCTTTCTTCCAGATCATCCTGGGTGGGAAACGGCACGAATTTGCCGTCGACTCGTCCCAGCCGCACCGCAGCCAGGGGGCCCTGAAACGGCATCGCCGACAACCCCAGCGAGGTCGCCGCCGCGGTGATGGCCAGTACATCGGCGTCGTTTTGCCGATCGTGGGCCATGACGAAGCACTGGATCTGGACTTCGTCTTTGAACCAACTGGGAAACAGCGGGCGGATCGGGCGGTCCATCAGCCGGGCGGTGAGGATCTCCTTCATCGTGGGCCGGCCTTCTCGTTTGAGAAACCCGCCCGGGAATTTTCCTGCCGCGGCCGTTCGCTCGCGATAGTCGCACGTCAGCGGGAAAAAATCGATTCCCGCACGCGGGGCACCCGTCGCCGTGGCCGACAACACCACCGTGTCGCCGTACTGAATGAGACAACTGCCGGCGGCCTGCTTGGCCAAATCACCGGCTTCCAGCGAGAGAGTTCCCGCCCCAATAGATCGTTCTACGCGCGTTTTCAATGTTTCATCCTATTTCTGTTACTACCAGTCGTGGTGGACATGGACGGGCGGATACGGACGGGCGGGCCGAGATAACCGGGCCGAGACGCCCCATGGGACACGGCGCATACCAGGCGCGCCGTGGGGTCAGATTCGAGAGACGACAACCCGGCTCGGGGAGTCTCCCGCGGGAGTCTTTCCGGGTCGACACGGCGCCGCGGCCCCAACATGGCCGCGAACCCCCCCGAAAAGCGTTTTGCGCCAGAACAACTTGCGCCAGAGACTACTTGCGGATTTCCAGACGTCGAATGATGTCGAGATAACGTTGCGGATCCACCTTCTTCAGGTAGTCCAACAACCGACGACGACGACTGACCATCATGAGAAGACCGCGACGGCACGCATGGTCCTTCTTGTGGCCCTTCAAGTGCTGGGTCAGTTCGTTGACCCGGCTGGTTAAGATGGCGATCTGAATCTCCGGCGAACCCGTGTCGCCCTCGGTTCGCCCATGCTCCTGGATCAACTCTTGCTTCCGCTCTTTGGTAATAGTCATCTGCTACCGCGATTCCTCCAGGTCGGCCGGCATCACTTACGTCTACCGAAACGCCGATCCTCCTACCATGTCTACTGAGACCATTCCTACAACAATCGTCTACCGATACAACTTTACGAAGGACTCAGTTTACCATTGCCCTGATGTTTTGCAACCGTAAATCGACCGCTTTCGCGGCCGCATTTCGGCAATTCCCCGATCCACCCCGCTCCACAACCCGGAATTCCCTTCCCAATCGGCAAACTTTCGCCAGAAAGTGCATGGTAGTCTCATCGTTCCTCTCTCGTGACGACGCTTCCGCGTCGTCACGCACGACCGGACGCTCTGCGTCCGCGAGTCGCTGTAAGTTATTTGCTGATTGATAGTTATGACAATAGATAGGTGCAGTTTGGCCCGGACACTCGTGCCTCGTTGTACTACACAAATCCCGCCGGCTTGCCCGGCGGATCGTTCGGTTTT
>JABMRP010001006.1 GCA_013202535.1 Planctomycetota bacterium | reverse complement strand
TCACCGTGGAGCCGACGAACGGTTCGCCGAAGAAGTCGGTCAGGCGGACCTTTACCTTGGCCTTCTCGCCCGGCTTGTAGGCTTCGGACGACGGTTCGATGGCCACCTGAAGCACGCGTTTTTCCGGCGGAACGACTATCTCCTTCGTCTCGGCGTGCATGCGGCCGTCGGCCACGGTGACCGCCTCGACGAAGAAGTTGGGCATGTCTTTCTTCGTAACGGGAATCTCGAACACGGTGCTCTTGCCGTCCAGGCGGATCACCTCCGGCTTGAGATACACGCCGTTGGTCGGCCGTACGAACAGCAGCACGGTGCCGTTCTTCTTGTTCGTGTTGACTTGCAGCTTGACCGACTCGCCGGGCGCGTATTCGCGTTTGTCGGGGATCAGCTCGACGTGGTTGTAGCGGAAGTTCGCGCCGGTGAAGGCGGTTCCGCGGATGGTGAAGATGTAGGCGCCTTCGATCTCGTGCTCTTTCGAGTCGGTCACCTTGTAAGAGAGCCGGAACTGACCCGCTCGGGCCGCCTTGAGCAGGCGATGCGACACACCCTCGGCGTTGGTCGCCAGCGGCCACTGGCCGACGCGCTTTTCGACGGGCTCGCCGTCTTCGTAGGTAATTTGATACAGGCTGACGATCCCGGCGCCCTCGACCGGTTTGCCGTCGAGCGTTCGGGCGGAGAAATGGGTGCGAATCACATCGCCGGACCGGTAATAACCCCGGTCGAGCCAGGCGGTCACCTTGAACGGCTTGCGCGCGACCAGCACGTTGCCCGACCCGACGATCGTACGCCGCGACTGGTCGACCACCTCGGCGGTGATCGAGTATTTATGGTCCATGTCGGGATGGATCGCCTTGGCCACGGCCGTGTCGATCTCGACTTTCACCGTGCCGTCTTCGCCGATCTCGACTTCCTGCTCGGCGACGATTTCCGGCGGCGAGTGACGTTGCGGCCACCAGAACGGAATCGGGCGGGAGCAACCCCAGTGCTTCCAGCCCGGGTACCAGGTGTAGTCGTACGCGAACCACCAATAGCCCGGCCCGTAGAACCAATCCCAGGGACCCCACGGATACCAGCGCTCGGTATGGTTGGTTCGGGTCACCTTGTACTTCACCTTGGCGTGGGTGACCGGCGAGCCGAAGTAGTATTTCGCGTTGATCGTGGCGGTGATCTTCTCGCCCAGCATGACCGGTTCGGTGGGTGCGTCGACGGTTACCTCGAACTCGGGCTTCTTGTATTCCTCAACGCGGAAACTCCCGCCGCCGATGTGCCGGTTGGCGTCCTTGAGTTGCAGCCGATAGACGCCCAGCATGGCGTCGGCGGCCAGTTCGATATTGTCTTCCAGGCCGCCCCAATCGTCGGCCTTGAGGGTCTTCTTCAGCACCTCGTCGCCCTTGGGATTGCGAATCTCGACGGTGAACGACTTGCCGGCGAAGTCCGACGTCTCCTCGCGATCGTACTTGGCATGGCGCACCCAGAACTTGTAGTTCACCTTTTGTTCGGGACGATAGACCGGGCGATCGGTGATGACGTAGACCTTCGTAGCGTTGTACTCGGCGTCGTGTCGCTGCTGATACCAAACGCCGGTGAAGCCGAGATAGGCAAAGCGGCCGGTGTCGGTCGTGGCCGTGATGAGCCACTGGTACTCACGGGGCTGCTGCTCGGGGCCGAGGATCACATGGCCGTCGGCGTCGGTGAATTCGGCGAAGTTCTTCGTCAACACCTCGACGCGGCGGGGGTTGTTGTGATGCTGGAACCGCCAGCCGAAGAATTCGAGGTTGACTTTGGCAAGCGGCGCGCCGCTGATCGCGTCGGCAACGTAATAATACGCCTGATTGGCCAGATGCTTCTTCACGATGGCCGTGTCGCTGAGCCAGACGACGATGTTGCTCGTATTGCCGCCGGCCATCTTGCCGACCAGCAGATAGGCGCCCGCCTTCTTCAGCCGAGTTTCGACGGTAACGCGGCGATCGAAATGGTTCTCGCGCGGTTCCAGATCGAGTTTCCAGGACTCCACTTTCTCGCCCAGGTACTTGCTCTGGTTGGCCTGCACCAGCAGATATCCGATATTGCCGATGTTGAGCCGCTGGTGATCGGGCTGCTTGGGTTGTGACTTCAGGTAGGCCTTGACGTCGGCCAGCAGTTTCTGCACGTTAATCTCGTGGGCCGTGAACTCGACCGCCTTGCCGTTGCGGAAGCGGTACTCGACGGTCGCCCCTTTGCCGGCCGGCTGGGTCATGATCGGCTCGAATTGGCCCCAGTTGTCGACGATCTGCGCCAATCGGTCCTTGGCTTGCTGCGCATCGGTCACGGCCAGGCGGGCTTTCCAATGGCCGGCCGCCTTGGGATACTGGCGACGATTCTCGAATACCGAGGCCAGACGCTCCATGGCCGAAGTCTTGGAACCCACCGACGAACTCTTGGCCACCTGCTGCCAAACGCGGATGAAGTTGAACTCGTCGGGCAACTCGAACCGCTTCACGCCGGTGGCCAGCCGGGCGATCGTTTCGTTTTCCTTCAGCGTATGCAGGGCGTAGGTGCCGCTTTCATCCTCTTGCGTGTCGTCTTGCTCCATGCGGCCGAATCGCCAGCCGAACTGGGCCATCGACTGCACGCCGAACTGCTGACACAAGAACTCGGCGAATTGCATCCTGATGTCGTCGGCCCGATTGGCGTCGAACTCCATCGCCTGTTCCAGACACCAGCGCCATCGCTGTCCGTCGGTCTCGGCCGTCGCCCAACTCTTGGGGGTGTAATGAAAGACCGGCTTGCCTTCTTCGTCGACCGGGGCGCCCCGCGCGCCGCCGCGACCGTAGTTATGACCGTAACCCGGCTCGTAGTCGGGCAGTGCGCTCAGGTCGCTCAGATATTGCAACCGCCAGGCTTCGTGATAGCCGCGGTTGTTCAACATCATCTGGCTCAGAGCCAACAGAAAACTGGCCACGTCGCCGTGATTGTCGTCTTCGCGAGCCAGGGGGATGGCCTGCTGCATGAGTTGCAACGCGCGGACTCGGTCGCGGGCCATGGCGTTGGAAGCCTGGCCGCCGCCCCGATGTTGTCCCCGCCAGAACTCGCCGGAGACGATGAACCCGTGGTGCCGCACCTGCATGTAATTCTGGGCCGCTCTCTGGAGCAGTCGCCAGTTGTCCTTATGGACCTCGATGACCGCCTCGCGAAACGCGTCGATTTCGTTGACCCGATTGAGCCGCTGAAGGCAATCGGTGGCCTTCTGTAGGTCATTGCCCACCTGAAGCGGATCGTCGGCCGGATCGAGCGCCAGTTTGCGCAAGCCGTCGTAGGCGTCCTTGAAGTTGCCGTCGTTCATCGTCTTGAGCAATTGCTGGCGCGTCGCCTGGTTTGCCGGCTCGGCGGCGATCGTTGGGCCGGCCAAGATAGCCAGCAAGAGCAGCGGCAATAGGTGGCGGGCGGTTTTCATCGGTTGGTCTCCTGGTTTTGTTGTTACGCTATTTCGCTATTTCGCTACGACCGAGATCTCCATTGCATCGCGCGGCGCCCAGGGCAGCTCGATGTCGAACCACTCGGTACGGCTGGTGTATTTCGTTTGAACGTGCTTGAGGTAATCGCCCAGGCCGCTGGCGCCGATGCCCACGTTGTCGGCCACGATCGTCGCGCCTTTGGAGAGTTCGTCCTCCAAGCCCGACAGGCAAGGCAGGTAGTTTGAATATCCGCAATCGATAAAGACGAAATCGACCGGTCCTTTGATCTGGTGGACCACCTTCGTCGCGTCGCCCACCTTGACGGTGACGATATCCGCCAGCCCGGCTTCGCGAAAAGTGGCTTCGGCTTCGCGAGCACGCTGGGGGCTGATCTCGATGGTGATGAGTTTGCCGCTGCCGGCGGTTTGCAGTTCGCGGGCGATCCACAAGCCCGAGTAGCCCAACGCGGTGCCGCACTCGACCACCACTTTCGGCTTCGCCCGGCGGACCAACTCGGCCAGCCGCTCGGCCTTGACCCGGCCGATCATGTAGACGGTACGCTCCAGACAGGCTTTTTCCACGCGGTCGATCACCGGTTGCACCTTGTCCTGCAGGGGGGCGTTGTTCTGACGTGGCGGCGACGCGGGTTCTGC
This sequence comes from Planctomycetota bacterium, assembly GCA_013202535.1. Lineage (GTDB taxonomy): Bacteria > Planctomycetota > Planctomycetia > Pirellulales > Thermoguttaceae > JABMRP01. Next base: position 560 of record JABMRP010001006.1, on the reverse strand, counting down.
CGAACAGGCCATACCGGCAGCAGTGAGCCATGCGATACAACCCATCAAGGTCATTTTCGTGCGAATCATCGTTGCTCCTCGAAGTGCGGAGGTCGGGTGGCTCCGGGTGGTGCAGCATGGCACGGCAGACCAGCGTCATGGCGCACTGCGACCCCGGAGTTCTATGACGTTTGCCGTCTTCTGGAAGTTCCGTCCAACAGAATACCCGGCGAGAAGTTTTTGTACGACCCCCCCGAAATCGTGAATCGTCCGCAATAGTCCGTCCCGATCGGAGGGAATACAGGGGAAACCCTTGCGACGAGCCCCACAACTGGAGTAATAATAGAGTATGGCCCGTCGATGTTGCCCGCCCATGATGCCCCCTGCCTCCGAACTAGCCGAGTTGCCCAGTGGCCCATTCCTTTGATCCGTACTATCAATGGCTCGATTTTGAGCCCGGCCAGACGCCGGCCGACTACTACCAACTGCTGGGGATCGACCCCCAGGAGAACGATCCGGCAGTGATTTCCCTGGCCGCCGACCGTCTGACGGCCAAGATCCGCGGAAATCGGCCGGGTGAG
>JABMRP010001005.1 GCA_013202535.1 Planctomycetota bacterium | reverse complement strand
GCCGCTGCCTTCGCTGGCCGAGGCCAAAGGGGCGCTGGCCGAAGAGAAGGCCCGGTTCGACGATCACCTGGTCATGATGCGGCACTTCTCGGCCACGGAGCAATGGGACCGGGCCTTTGCCCACCTGGAACAACTCGAACATCTGGCCGCCGACCGGCCGGGCGTGCGTTGGCTTCGCAACGTGATGCTCCTCGAAGCTCGGCGCGGCGAAGAGTTGAAGCAGCGCATCTTCGACGAGGCCGGCCGCCTGGCCGAGACCGGTGCGGATCCGTCCGAGCGAGGCGCCGACGACCTCTACTTGGCAAATCACCTGCAGGACCGGGCTCGGTCGATCTGCGAGGCCAACGAGCAACTCGACCTGCTGGATCGACTGCAAGGGGTCTACCGTCGCCAGCCGTCCTTCGCCGGTGCCATGCCGTCGTGGACCCGGCGGCGCATCGACTGCCTGGACGATACCGGCCGGGAGGCCGAAGCAATGGCCCTGCTGGAGCAACTGGCCGCCGACGTGCCGCACGATGCCGGCTTTCAACTGCGGTATGCCCGGCGACTGGCCGGCCGCGGCAGGCACGCGGAGGCCTGTGCCGTGCTCGATCGGGCGATCGCCGCCGACTTCTCCTGGCACCCCTACGACATCAACGCGCTGCACAATACCTACGCCCGCTTCCTGCGAGACCAAGGAAGCGACGACGCGCTGGTCGAATTCCTGGCCGTCTGGGTCGAGAAGAAACCCGAGTGTGACGAGGCGTACGAGCAGTATCTTACGGCCTTGATCTGCACCGGCCAGATTGAGAAGGCGGATGAGTTGACCGCCCGCTGGATGGCCGAAGCGCACGTCGACGGCGAGTTGCCTGCCGACGTGTCGCAGCGCGTGCATGCGGCGGTGAGCCGGGCGCTGGGGCAACTTCACCGCCCGCACAGCGATCGGATCGAACCCCGCTGGCTGACGCCCTTGGTTCGGACCGCCGAGTTCCTTGCCGCCAAGCGATACCAGCTCGGTTGGGCCGACCGGATCATGGACCACGAGAGGTTCCGGCGAACCGACCCATGCCGGCGTCTGCGCGAGCGGTTCACGCGGTTGCTGATCGAGGAAATTGATACCCTCCACCCCCATCAGATCGAGCATTACGTACGCTGGCTCCGACTCGGCGACTCGGAGGTGGAATTGGACGTATGGAAACGGATCGCCGCCGGAGTCGAGCGTCGCTGGTCGACCGAGCGGAACCCCGGGATTCGGCTGCAACTGGCGGAGAACGCAGCCCAGATTCTATCCGGCCAGTCGACCGCCGACGAACTGCTGGCTTTCCTTCGCCGGCGCCTGGAGATTCACCCTAATTCGCAGGCGCATGCGAAGCTTTTTGAAACCCTTCTGGAGCAACCCTGGTCGGCGGAATTGGAAGACGAAGCGCTAGGGCTGCTGGAAAATCAGGCCGGCGCCGCCGACGCCAAGCAGCGCTCGGCACTCCAGGTGACCGCCCTGCACCAACTCACCGATCGCATGGTGCAAGCCCGGTACGAAGCCCGAATCGAGAAGATCGAAGACTTCGCACAACTGCCGCCGGTCGAACGCCGGGAGCAAGCGGCCGAAGCCATGCAGCAGGCTCAGGGCCAGTTCGCCGACCGGTTGCGCGGGCAGCGCGACCGCTTCACCGGGCCGCTGGCCGACTGGCTCGACGTCGAACGGATCTACCTCGAGGTGCTATTGGAGCGGGACCTTGACCGGCGGGCCGAGGAATGTTGGGAACACGTGGGCCCCGAGCCGGTTGCCCTGGCCGAGGACGCCACCGCCGAGCAGATCATCGAGCAACTCCTCCGCGGCCGGTGCCTGGTCATGCTCTGCAATCTGGCCGTCCGGCCGGGCGCCAATGAGAAACTCGTCGACCGCCTGCTGCGATACGTCGACCGGGGGTTGGCTGCCGACGACGATGCCGAGAATTGGCGAGCGACGAAGTTTTCGCTGCTGGTCGCCCTGGACCGGCCGGACGACCTGCGGAAGACGCTGAAAGCCTGGATCGATTCCGACGACCCCGACAACCGCTGGCGTTTGGCGTTGGGCTATCTGCATGCCGAGCAAGGCAAGCTGGCCGAGGCAATTCAACTCTTCGAGGCGGTCGAAGCCGACGATGAACTGGGCCCGGACGAGTATCGTTCGCTAGCCGATTGGTATATGGTTCTCGACCGCGAGGAAGACCACCGCCGGGCGGTCACCGGCTCGTACCGGGCGATGGACGAATACTCGCTCGCTCGCCGGCTCCGACAGGGGCTTCGCGCCTGGCGGGACGACGACGCGCCCCGGTCCAGCGACCTGGATCCCGACGCGTCCCGGATGTTCGCCGGTCTGCTCGCCAAGTCGAGCTACCCGGGAAACCATACGAGTCTGCTTCAGGAGTACTATCAGGCGACTCGCGACTTCGAGTTGTTGGCCTGCCTACCCGAGTCGGTCGTCGGCCACACCGCGGGCGGGGTTTACCCGTTCCTTCGGGGACTCGAATCGGTGCTCGAGGAAGTTCGCAAAGAGGCGACCGCCGATTCGATCGTCGAGCGTCTGGCAGAGGTCCGCCGTGGCACCGAAAGCGACGTTGACCGCCGCGCGTTGGACCTGCTGGAGTTGTTGACCGAGCGCCGCGCCGCCGAACTGCTCGACCAACCCGGGCCACACACGGCCAGGGCGCTGGCCGCCATGCAGCGGGCGTTCAAGGGCCAGTGGTCGCCCGGCGAAGGGCGTCTGATGGCCGATTTCCTCACCGATTTGGGCGAAATCGCCGCAAGCGAACTGGCCGACGAGCAAGTGCGACAGCTTACCGAACTGTTGCGGCTGGCCGATGCCAGTGTATCCGACCGGCTACACATCGCCGGGCGCCTGGCGGCAACCCACTGGAACTATGGCCGGCACGACGAGGCGATCGATCTGCTTCAGGCGGCGATTGAGAAGTGGGAAGACCTGCACGAGGGTATCTTGCCGGTCGAGTCCCAGGGGCACTTGGACACGCTGATCTCGTATCTCCAGCAGCGCGGCCACCACGTCCGCGGCGAGAAGATCCTCCGCGAGCAGATCGGCCACACAATCGGCGATCAGCATCGATTCGGGCTCAAGATGCGACTCTACCAATTGCTCCAGGACGCGCTGGAGCAGGGATCGTCGACCTCGCTGGGCAGCGGAGCGACGCTCTACCGAGCGCTGGTAAAGACAATTCGCGACGATCTGACCGCTACGGCACCCGATCGCCGGGAGGAACTCATCGGCCGACTGATGAGTATCTATCGCGCGGCGGCTTGGCGGGACATACCGGGTGTGGCCGCCGATCTGCAGGCCTTCGCCTTCCTGCAAGGGCCCGATCTGCTCAAGGGCCAGACGAGCAACTACCGGTCGATCGTCGACACGCTGTCGCAAACCCTCCACGATCTGGCCGACACCCGCGTGGCCCTGACCTTCGTCATCGAGCGCCTGGAAAACGAGCCGCCATGGTTCCGATACACCGACGACGGAAGCTGGCAATCCGTGGGCCGCAACGTCGCCCTCTGGCGTCAGGAGGTCTCCTTGCCTGGCGATTTGGAAACGAGGCTGTTGGCGCTGGTGCGGGCCGAATTGCGCCGCTATTTGGAGTTCGGACCGAGACGCGCTCCAAGGATCTACTATTCCGGAGACCTCTTCTGGAAGGCCAAGGCCAAGGACTTCGCCGCCGTGGCGGAGGAAGTGTACGAAGCAAACAAACACTCGGGAGATTCGATCGTTCGCGTCGCCGACTATCTTTGCGATGGCCCGGAACAGGTCGATCGAGCCATCGAAATGTTGCTGGACGCCCACCGGCGGCAACTTCTCGAACAGACTCGCTTCGGCGTGGAGACGCTGATCGGATGCCTACAAGGCCAGGGACGCCATGAGGAGTCGATCCCCGTTTTGAGGGCACTCGTCCAGCGCCAGCCGAACAATCTGCCGCATCGGATCGGCCTGATGCGGGCTTTCTTCCACGCCGGTCGCCACGACGATCTGCAAACGCTGGTCGACGAGACTCGCGCCCTGATCCACAAGAGGTATCGCTGGCCGGAGACATCCGAAGAGGCCCTGGCCGCACTGGCCAAGGCCTGCGTCGAGTTCGAGCTTTACGAGCGTGCCGTGGAGTACGTCGACCAGGCCATTGCCTTCCGCCGACAATCGTCGCCCGGGCGCCACGTCGGTGACGCGACGCTTTGGGGATACTACATGCACTTGGCCAAAGCGCACGCCGGGTTGAAGCACACGGCCGAAGCGGTCGACGCGGCCTGTGAGGCGATCGTCTGCTGGGGATCCCAGCACAACCGCCGGGCCGAAACGCTCAGCCTCGTGGACGACGTGCTGCGGAAATCCGCCGATCTCGACGGCTATGTCACCCAACTCGACGCCCAGGCCGCCGAAACCGAGCGGGACAACTACGTCGTTCGCAAAGCCGTCGGACGCGTGTATCTCGACGGGAAGCACTTTAATAAGGCGATCGGGCAACTCCAACTGGCCGTCGAACTGCAACCGAACGACCCCGAAACACACCGGATGCTGATCGATTGTTACCAGCACCAAGAGAAGCCCGAGAAGGCGATCGGCCAATTGCTCGACGCGCTGCAATGGTCGCCCCACGATTTCGATCTCTGGGAAGATCTCGCCCGGCGGTATACCGAACTCGATCGGCCCAAGGAAGCCGAACGGGCCTACACGTCGATCGTCGAGGTCTTGCCCACCGAATCGG
>JABMRP010001004.1 GCA_013202535.1 Planctomycetota bacterium | reverse complement strand
GTTCGTAGTGGTTCCATCGCGTGGCCTTTGCCCGGTCCAAACAGTTAGCAGTCCGTTGAAAAACACGCAATCATAACCCGAAGCGTAAGCGAGGGACTGGATAACCCGAAGCGTAAGCGAGGGACTGGAATTGCGAGGAATTCGGCCTTTAACTTCCTCGCTCACGCTTCGGGTTACTTTTTCAACGGCGTGCTAGACGACCACGTCGAAAAGAGCACCGCGAGAACGATCCCGATCGACATCCGCCGCGGTCGGGGCTTCCGCCTCGCCGGTCTCGTCGCCTTCGGTCCGCTGTTGCTGGAGTTCGGCCCGGGCGTTGGCTTCCATCTGGGCGGCCGCGGCGGCTACTTGCCGATCCTGTCCCGAGGGTTCGGCCGGGGCACTGGCCGCGGCGCGAACGACTTGGGCCTTGCGGATGGTCGCCTCGGGATCGTCGGCAACCGGCGAGACGTCGATCTGAACCTCGCCTCCGACGGCGTACTGCCGGCCGTCGGGACCGATGCTGTACTCGTAAGTCGGTCCGCCGCGAGCATACGGGCCGGCGGCTGCCAGATGGGCCTGCTCATGCGACCGCACTTCCCGGTCGCGGGACTTCAGCTCGGTTACCCGGCGCTGTTGGTCGGGTGTGAGTTGGGCAACCAACTGGGCCTCGGCTTCGGCCGATATCTCCAGCGTATCGACCAGATCCGCCGACTCGCTCCGGCCTTCCCGGCGGTTCGAGCCGTCGGTCTTCCGCACGCCCTCGATCGGCTCCGCGCCGCGCACGCGCCAGGCTCCCGACAGGGGCGTGATGCCCGGCCGTCCGGTGATTAGCGCCATTGGTACCGATTCGATACGCATCGCTTCTCCGGCCTCTTACCACGCTCCCGCGCGCACCCGATGGGATCCCCACACACCGTGTTGAGATCTATCGTCTCCCCCAAAGCATAGGCTGCATTCTCGCGACGAGCGTACCGGTCGTAATGGTTATCCGACCCGAATCTCCCGTCTCACCCAGCTTCCTTGGGGAGGGGACCCGCTTCGCCGCTACATCAGCGTCCAATCGTCCCAGAAGACCACGTACAATCCGAGCAGGAGATTGGTGACCGCATGGGCGACGACGCAGTCCCAGATGTTTCGGGTGTGGACCATCAGCCAGGTCATCATCGAGAACCAGACGGCCGCGGCTAGCAACTCGCCCGGGTGCATGAGCATGGGCACGGCCGTGCCGGCGATTACGGCCGTGGCGTTGACTTTTCCGAAGGGAACTTTCCACCAATCGGCGTCGACCACGAACCGCATGACGAACCCGCGCAGGAAGAATTCCTCGATCACCGCTACCACGGCCACGAGCCCAACGAAGCGTACGGCCAGAAAACTCCACGCGGCGACCGGTTGATCGGGGAATTGCCCGAAGGGATTGAATCCGCTGCGTTGGCCGGTCCATTCCCAATTCAAGGCGGTCCAGAGATGCGCCTCCAGGTGCAACTTGCACAACCCGACCCAAACGAAGATCCCCACGACCCCGACCAGCGGCGCCAAGGGGCTTACGCGAAATGGAAACTGCCGATAGCCGGGCAAGACGAACACGACCGCGAGCATCGTCAGAACGATCTTGGCCGTGTAGACCCACGGGTAGGCGGCGTAGGGGATGTTCAGGCCGATCGCCGCACCGCCCGGCTTTTCGGGAGCCGTCGGTTCCAGCGCAGTGACCAGCATGAAAACGACAAACGGCAGCAGAAACACGAGCCACTGGTGTTTCTCGATTAGCGCGGTTCGATCCATGATATTTCCGATGCACAGCCCGTTGAGAAAGTTGCGTTTGCCATGCCAAAGCATACATCACGGATTACCGACACGCGTACGAACCGCTCGAGGTAGCAGGCACACTCCGTGTGCCGTCCGCCCCTTACGGCACACGGAGTGTGCCTACTACTTTGAAAACGCCGAAGTTGCCGTTGAGCGGTCTTTACGCGCCGCCGAGCACGCGGAGGAATTTGGGCATGAAATCGGGCAGATCGGGCCAGCCGCGCGAGGTAACCAGCTTGTCGTCGATCACCGTCGGCTCGTCGATGTAGACCGCGCCGGCCAGTTCGAGATCGGCGCGGATGCCACCGTAGGCGGTCATCTTGCGCCCCTTCACCGATCGCGAGGCGGTAATCACCTGCGGGCCGTGGCACATGGCCCCCAGGGGGAGATTGTGGTCGAAGAAATAGCCGACGATCTTCCGCACTTCCTTGTATTGGCGAATCTCCTCCGGACCGCGGCCGCCGGGGATAATCAGCCCGTCATACTCGGCCGGATTGACGTCCCTATAGGCCACCTCGGTCTGGATGCAGTAACCGGTCATTTCGATGTAGTTGGAATACTGGGGATCGAAGTCGTGGACCACCAGTTGCAGCCGCTTCACCTCGGCCGCGGCGATGACCGGTTTGATGCCCTCTTCCATCAACCGGTAGACCATGTAGTAGGTTTCCATTCCCTCGCTGAACTCGCCCACCGCCACCAGCACCCGCTTGCCTTGGAGATTCTTGGACATGGATCGCTCCCGGTTGAGTTGTCGTGTTTCCACGATTTTAGGGAAACGCCGGGAAACCGAAAGCCGTGCGGCGAAGAATCGACGCCACGCGCGCATAAGAAACCCGCCCCACGGTTGCCAGTGAGGCGGGTTCCACGTTCTCGTACAAAGTAGGAAACACAAACAATGCGAAAACAAAACTAACCCTAAAGGGTGTTACGAGCACCCCTTAGGCTAACGCATCCGGCGGATCGAACATCGCTGCCCTCCCCCTGTGAGTTCCACGGAAACAAGTTCTGTCGCGAAGAGAGGTTTTGGGTGCTCATCGGCACCATGGAGGAATTCTACCGGAAATCGCTCCGGCGGCGAGAGAAGCCAAACATCCCAGACTCCTCACAACAGTAAGGGCCCGATAGCAAAGAGGATATAACGACTGGGAGGAATTTTCCGGGTATCTGGACACTTGGGCGACTCGATAAAATCCTCGCGAAAGGCCATCGGTTCCGCCAGGAGCGGTGATCCGCTAGAATGGCCATGATTGTTCCGTATCCCGAGTCACAGCAAGATGTTTCGACCGGCTGGACCTCCCCCAGGGGGGCACCTAATGACAGACAAAATCACCATTCGATTGGCC
>JABMRP010001003.1 GCA_013202535.1 Planctomycetota bacterium | reverse complement strand
GAAGATTACTCGAAGTAGGATTGAACATGAAACGTTTGTTGATGCTGCTGATCACCGCGTGTCTGGCCGGGCCTGTTCTTGCCGCCGACACCAAGCCCAACATCGTCTTCATTCTCGCCGATGATCTGGGTTGGCAGGATGTGGGCTTCGCCGGTGCCGAGTTCTTCGAGACGCCGCACATCGATGCGCTGGCCGAGCAAGGCATGACGTTCTCCGCCGCTTACTCCGGCGGGCCGAACTGTGCCCCAACCCGCGCCTGCCTGATGTCCGGCACGTACGTGCCCCGGCACATGATCTACACCCCGGGCGGTCAGTCCAAGGGCAACATCAAGTACATGCGACTGCTCGTCCCGGCCAGGAATCGCACGGACAAGGCTCTCCAGAAGCAGGCCGCGTTGCAGTTCCCCATCACCAACTCCCTCGACCCGAAGTTTATCTGCATCCCCGAGGTGCTCAGGCCCGCCGGTTACACGTCGGCCCGGCTCGGCAAGTGGCACCTGGGTGAGGACACGCAGGGCTTCGACGTCAGTTCCGCCAATGGCAAGGGTGGCCCCGAGGGCAGTTTCTACGGCAATGTCGACGTGGCTGAGCAACTGACCGACCGGGCGGTGAAGTTCATTGAGGACAACAAGGACGGGCCCTTCTTCCTCTACCTGACCCACTGGGACGTACACTCGCCTCACCGGTCACGCAAAGCGATCGCCGCCAAGTACCAGGCCAAGCTCGATAAGCTCCCCGACTCGGCCCGTCGGAACTTCAACCCCGTCTACGCGGGCATGATCGAGGCGGTCGACGTCTCCGTGGGCCGGGTGATGAAGAAGATCGATGAACTGGGCCTCGCCGACAACACCCTGATCGTCTTCACCAGTGACAACGGCGGGCTGCCCAGCGTGTCGCAACTCGACCCGCTTCGGGGCTCCAAGGGCTCGCTATTCGAGGCGGGGACGCGCGTGCCGATGGCCATGCGTTGGCCCGGCGTCATCAAAGCGGGCTCGTCATGTGATACGCCTGTCACCAGTGTCGATTTCCTGCCCACGTTTGCCCACCTTGCCGGCGCCGCGCTGCCGACGTCGCAGCCGATTGACGGCACGGACGTGTCCCCGCTGCTGCTGGGCAAGCCGATCGCCGAGCGCGGCATCTTCTGGCACTATCCGCTGTATCTGCAGGGCCGCGGCCTTGATGTGAAGACGCCCGATGGCAAGCCGTACTCGTGGCGTGGCTTCCCCAGCACCAGTCTGCGGCGAGGTGATTGGAAAATGGTCGAGTTCCACGAATCCGATACCGCCGCGTTGTACAACCTCAAGGATGATCCGGGCGAAACCAGCAACCTGGCCGATGCCAACCCCGAACTGGCCGCACGGCTCCGCGCGGAACTCGACGCTTGGCAGGACCGGACACACGCGCCGATCCCCACGTTGCCCAACCCCGAGTGTGTCTTGGCCCCGCTTGGTTCAGAATGATCGCGGATCGGAATACAAGAACTGAGCCAATCCAGGAGTTCCCGCCACATGAGATTCAGATTCCCACGCTTCGCCAAACTCGTCATCCTGGCTATCAGCGTCGTCCACGTATGTGTCGATGCCGCAACCGCCGACGTCGGCAAACCGAATATCGTTATCATTCTCGCGGATGATTTGGGCTGTGGAGACATGAGTCTCTATGACGGCTGGATCAAGACGCCCCGCATCGACCAAATGGCCAAGGAGGGCGTCAAGTTCACGGATTTTCATTCCAACTGTTCCGTCTGTAGCCCGACCCGCATCGCACTGATGACAGGGAGATATCAGCAGCGCGTCGGTATTGTGGATGTGATTGTCGGAAATCGCGACAAAGATGGACTGGAACCCTCGGAAACCACGATCTCCGGATTGATGAAGAGGGCGGGTTACAAGACGGCGATCTTCGGGAAATGGCATTGCGGTACGGAGGTTCGTCATAATCCCGTCAATCATGGGTTCGATGAGTTTGTTGGATTCCTGTCGGGAGCGGGCGACTATCACAGACACCAGGGATGGCGGGATGGCACGGAAATCAAGGATCAGAAAGGCTATTCCACGCACATCATTACGGATCGATCCGTCGATTTCATCAAGCGAAACAGAGACAAGCCGTTCTTCCTTTACGTCTCTCATGCGGCCGTGCATAACCCCTATCAAACGCCGGAGGACACGCCGGAAAACAGACCCAAGGTCAGAGAACGAGGGCGCGAACATGCGCGGCCCAAGTATAAGGTGATGCTGGAAGAACTGGACAAGGGCGTCGGCCAGATCCTCGACACGCTCGAGGAACTCGGGCTCGAGGAAAACACCTTCGTGTTCTTCTTCTCGGACAACGGCTCGGTAACCATGGGAACCAACGAGAGGCCGTTTCGTGGCGGCAAATTCAGCAATTACGAGGGAGGGCATCGCGTTCCGGCAGTTGCCAGATGGCCTGGGCACATCAAGGCGGGTTGGACAACCGATGAGCTAACCGTGGGAATGGACCTCTTACCCACAGTCATGGAT
>JABMRP010001002.1 GCA_013202535.1 Planctomycetota bacterium | reverse complement strand
GTGGCACCGCTGCGCGCGGCATCATGTCGATGCGTGGGCCAATCTTCCCAAAACGGGGCGTTGGCCAAAACGGGATGCCTCCCTTTCTTGGGGGGAGAGGGGAGATTCGCTGGCCCACGTTGCAGGCGTTCGGCATCGGGCACGTCGCGGCGAGCCTCACCGTACTTCGACGGCGGGGCCACCGCGCTGAAGCCATACAGCTTTGCCTCGAGGTAACACGCACACGGGTGCTGCGGCGCGTAGATCAGCCCGTTGCAGGGCATGATGCCGTAGAGACACGCGCCGCGGACCCAATGGTGACAGGTCCAGTGTTCCTTGGCGGGGTCGATGAACTCGATCCCGGTCCGCGAGAAGAGCAGGTACTTGTCGGTCGCCTTGGCGCGGTAACAGCGGTGGTGAAACCAGTGGGTCTCGACGTCCGGCGGAAACTCGCCTTTCACTTCGCCGGTGTGCGGGTCGCGGCCGACCATCACGCCCGAGTCCCGGCCTTGGGCCACCGCGCCGCACCAGACCAGTCCGCCGGACACGAGGATGTCGTCGGGCGTGCCCATGTGTCCGCAGGGCGGATGCTCCGCTTTCCAGAGCATCTTGCCGATCTTGGCCGAGAGGGCGAACATGGTGGTCGAACGCTCCTGATACTTCTCGACGGCGACCTGGCCGCTGTACAAAACCACGTCGTCGTACAGCACCAGCGTGGCACCGGAGGAGCTTCTCATACCCTGACGTATGGGCAACGCACCGGAGGCCCAGCGAACTTCGCCCGTGTCGCGATCCAGACATTGGATCCGCTGCCCGTCGTGGAAGATCACGCTCCGACGGTCGGCGGCCAGCGACATGCCAACCATCCCAGACGGCTTCTTCCAGAGCACGTCCCCCGACTCGGCGTCGACGGCCATGACGGTGCGCGGCGCCTCGGTCCAGAGTGGCTCGGTCACGGCCGCCTTGATTTCGGCCATATTGCGAAACGCTCGCTGGGGATCGCTTCGCAAGGGTTGCCCCTTGGCCGCCACGGACAGAAAGAGGACGCCGTCGTCTAGGAGAATCTCCTCGGTCACCTTTGTGTTTTCGTAGGTCTTGATTGTTTTGCCGGTAGCCGCATCGAGGACCGACAGGGGTGCGTCGATGCCGAGCGTGACATACACCCGATCGCCCACGGCCACCAGCCGCCGCGTCAACAGTTGCGGACCGCTCTTCAACGGCCAGAGATGCTGGTGCCATTTGTCGATATCGCGTTGCCAGAGCAGTGTGCCGTTGAACGCATCACGGGCGATCAGCCGCCACTTTGGCGGAATGAGGATCGAGGCTCGCGGCGCCTCGTCGAAGATGGTGAAGACCCGGCCGCCGGAGGATACGACGGCGCTGACGCTGGACATGTGGTCGTGTTGTCGCGCGTAGCGCTGTCCGCCGACCCATTGGTAGCGCGACGGTGGTTCGATCAGGCTGTCGTGTGCCACGGCGTTATTGGTCGGATCGTGGAGATAATGGGTCCACTGGTCCATTTCCTTCGGCCGTGGTTTGACGGTCTTGGTCCACTTCTCCCCGTCGTCGTCCGCCAGCGATATCATCACCACCCCCTCGGGGGCAAGCACTCGCATCACTTCATCGATCGGCACGTCGCCAAGATCTTCGGCCACGATCAGGTTGACCATGTTGTCAACGTACGGCAGGCGTGGGCCTGTATGGCGCTCGACTGACACCTTGCTGCCGTAGAGGCCGAGCGACCGGATATGCTGTCGCGCCGCCTCGACGTTCTCCGCATCGGCGTCCAAGCCGTGAACCAGATAGCTATCATTTGAGTGTAGCGCCGCCGTTCTTCGGCCATCGCCGCAGCCGAGATGGACGACCACCCCGCCGCGGACTCCCGCAGTGTCGATTACCTGCCGAGCGAAGGCTTGCGCGGAAGTCTCGGCGGCTTGCAGAACCGTATGGGGCGGAAGCAACATGCCCAAGAGGAACAGTCCCACGATCGAAACGGTCGTGACGCGTCTTGGTTGGCTCATGGCGGGCCTCCAAAGTTTTGGGGATGAAGAACTGGCGGTTTCAGGCGTATTTTCCGGAACAACATTCATGCGGGCTGTCGGGATAGATCGGTTCGCCCACGTCCGTCGCGCTGGCCACTTCGGTTTGTTCGCGGCGGAAGAGCGAGTGACACGTCTCGGCCAGTTTCCGCGCCCGTGTGGTCTCCTCGGCCGTGATGGGCCGGTACGACTTGCCGGCTTCAATCGCCTTGTCCAGCAGATCGAAGAACGAGGGACAGATTCCGGTGACCACGGGCTTCTGGGAGAGAGTGAACCGCACGGCCAGATCGACCTCTTCCTTCTCCTCGACCGACCGATACCACCAGCGGCGCGTTCGCTCCATGTCCTTGGGCCAAGCACCGCGCGAGAACATCTTGATGGCCAACACGGCGGCGCCCTGCTCGGCGGCCAGTTCGAGGATCGGCTTGCCGAACCCCAGCAGGAAGAACTCGACGAAGTTGATGGGAAACATGACCGTGTCGAAGCGGAAGCGTTTCATCGCCGCCAGAGCCGCCACGGTCGTGTGTGCCGAGAAACCCAGGTGCCGGGCCTTGCCTTCCTTCTTCGCCTCCAGAAGGGTCTCCATGGCGCCGCCGGGAGCGAAGATCTCGTCGACTTCCTTCGTGTGCTTGAGGCAGTGCAACTGGTAGACGTCGAAGTGGTCGGTCTTGAGCCGCTCGAGCGACCGCTTCAGTTCCTCGCGGGCGCCCTGCTTGTCACGCACTTTGGTCTTACAGGCCAACAGGTAATCGGAACGGTTCAAGCCTTGTAGACCGATTCCCATTTTGATCTCGGCTTCGCCGTTTCCGTAGGCGGGCGCGACGTCGAAGTAGTTCACGCCGCGCCGGAAGGCGCCGTGCAGCGCGGCGGTGCCTTGCTCCTGATCGCCGTGGACCAGAGCCAGTCCCGGAAATGCAACGACCGAAGCCTTCAGTCCGGTGCGCCCGAGCGGTCGCCTGGGCAACCCGCCGGTTGCTTCTTCCGCCGCTTCGGCGACTGGCGCGGTGCCCAGAGTGGTCCCCGCGGCGGCACCTCCGACTACGCCCAAGAATGTCCGCCTTTTCATGGTTGTCTCCTTGCCGGATTGCGATAGGTCGAAAAGAAGAGGAATCGGGCTCGCGCGTGGGGGAGCCAGCCGATAGCATAGCGGACGGGGGAGAAAATGTCACGCGGGAGCGTCGTAACGAGGGAGATCAACCACCGGTCGTCCTGACCATGAGTTGGCTTCCCGCGTCGGCCAGAAACATGCATCCGAATCCCAGCAGCGTCAATCCGCAGACGACCAGCACGATCTGCTGGAGGCGGCCGCCGAGCAATTCGGTGCCCATGTAGCTTGTCAGTGATAGCACCTCGAGCCAGACGAGATCGCATAGCCAATGGATCACGGCAAACAACACAAAGGCCATGATCCCCAGCTCGGCCGCTTGCGTGGCCAGCGCCAAGCCGATGGTCGCCCACCAGATCAAGAAGTAGGGGTTGGCGCCGGTGAGGATAATACCGGTGAGCAACGGATGCCTCCGGTCGGAAAGCTTCGCGGCGTCGGCGGCCTTGCCCGCGGCAGTCAGTAGTTGGACTCCCATGAGCAGCAGGAACGCGCCGCCAGTCAGCCCGATGCCCAGCTTGACCGACTCGATCTCGAAGAGTTTGCCCGCTCCGGCAATGATGATCAACATCAGCGGAAATTCGACAACCGCGTGGCCCAGGGCGATCATCGCCCCGGCGTGTCGCCGGCGCGCGCCCGCGGCGAGCGTCGCGGCCGTCATCGGTCCCGGCGCCATCACACCGGACAGCGAGATCGCGGTGGCCTTGAGGAGAAAGGTAATCAAGTGGTTGCGTTTCCTTGGCGATGTCGCGTTTGGCCCGGGCGGTCGTGCCTTATTGTTCACAAATCCCGCCGGCTTGCCCGGCGGATCGTTCGGCTTCAAACTACATTGCGGCGGCCTTCATTCCTTCGGAATCCCGCCGGCTTGCCCGGCGGATCG
>JABMRP010001001.1 GCA_013202535.1 Planctomycetota bacterium | reverse complement strand
GGCGTACTCGGCGCACCCGGGAAGGATTGCGCCAGAGAGAGTGCCGGGAAGAATATAGAGAAACACAACTTCAGAGTGCTTAAGAGACAGAACACTCAGGTTGTCTGCCACATTCCTTTTCCGCCAGCGATACTTGGCAAATATCGGCAGGAGAATGGTCGATATTAGGTTAGTCGGTCCAGAGGTCGATGGCCGGCGAATTTCGCCCCCTCGGCCGGGTTGCTCCCGCGTTGCTTTTCGTACACATCTCTTCATATCACTTCTCTTTAATACATGATGTCGATTCCGATGGAGGAAGGCGATGGATACGACGAACTCGACGGTGTTCATTGTGGACGACGACCCGGCGGTGCGTCAGGGACTGGCCATGTTGGTCAAGTCGATGCAGCTTCAGGCGGAGTGCTTTGCCTCGGCGCAGGAGTATCTTCAGGTCAGCGACCCTGACCGGCCGGGATGTTTGCTGATCGACGTGCGGATGCCCGGCATGAGCGGCCTGGAACTGTTGGACCGGCTGGCCGCTCGCGGCGTCCATCTGCCGGCGATCATGATCTCGGCCTACGGGGACGTACCGATGGTCGTGCGGGCGATGAAGTCGGGGGCCACGGATTTCCTCGAGAAGCCCTGCCGCGATCACGAACTGTGGGAAGCCATTCAGAGCGCCCTGCAGCGCGACGCGGAGACTCGCCGACGCAAGAACCAGCAGGTCTTGGTGGGAGAACGTCTGGAACGACTCACGCCGGGAGAGCAAGAGGTCCTCGAAATGCTGGTCGAAGGCGGGTCCAACAAGGCCATTGCCGCCAAGTTGGGGCTCAGTGTCCGCACGATCGAAGTACGGCGGGCGAAAATCATGCGGAAAATGGAGGCCGACTCGCTGGCCGAACTCGTGCGTCTTGCCTTGGCTACGAACGCGACCTTCGGAGAACCACAGACGTCGTTCGGAAACCTCTATTAAGTTTCGTGCCCGTCGACACGATCAAAGTAATCTGAGGATTCGGCACGCGTCCGGCAGTGTCTTTCTTCTCCGTCTTTCCTCCGTGGTTCGTGCCGCGCGGCAAGGATATGATATTCTCCACACCTTCACCTTCCCACGCCGCACCATCAACGCACCCCCCCGGACGCCCACTCCGCCCGGGCCCCCGCAAACCGCCGACCGACACCTACTTTGAGTTTATCGGATAATCCGAGTGCCGGTGCATGAGTCATGTGCCGACGGGACAGTTCTCGTGGTCATCCCCTTGCGGGGGCCCTTTTTCTCTTTTCTCCACTTCGGCGTCCAAGAAAACAAAAGAGGTGGGGATCGCTCCCCACCTCGTGTTCGGATGCAACGGGAGTTTCCACTCCGCGGCGATCAGATGGCCTCGCCCGTAAACGACGTGAGGGCCTTCATGTAGTTGCCTCGCTCAAAGGCGTTCGGTTCGGGACAATTCTCTTGGCTCATGCTGCCCTTGAGTTGCTCGACCGACTCGTAGCCTTGCTCTTCCATCCACTCTTGCACGCCCTTGAGGATGGCTCCGATCCGCCCGAAGCCCTTCTGGTAGAGCACCGAGGCGACCATGCCCACGTCGGCCCCGGCCAACAGCGACTTGAGCATTCCCTTGGGGCCGTGCAGACCGCCGGTCAGCGCCAGCGAGGCGTTGACCCGCCCGTGCAGGATGGCGATCCATCGCAGGGAGACCAGCAGCTCGGGGGTGGTGCTCAAAACGAGCTTGGGCGAGATCTTGAGCGTTTTTAGATCGATGTCAGGCTGTAAGAACCGATTGAAGATTACCAGGCCGTCGGCTCCCGCCTCGACCAGACTTTTGGCCATGTGGGCGGTCGAACTGAAATACGGCCCGACCTTCACGGCCAGCGGAATGGAGACCGACTTCTTCACCGTCGAAACCAGTTCGAGGTATCGCTGCTCGACCTGTTGACCGGTCATTTCCATGTCGGCGGCGATCAGGTAGACGTTCAACTCGATCGCGTCGGCGCCGGCGTCCTGCATGAGCTTCGCGTAGCGGGTCCAACCGCCTTCGGAGACTCCGTTGAGGCTGGCGATGACCGGAATCGAAAGGGCCTTCTTCGCCTCTTCGATGTGTTCCAGATAGGCGTCCGGGCCGAAACGATAGTTGTCCTGCTCGGGGAAGTAGGTCAGCGCCTCGGCAAAGCTGTCGGTGCCGAACTCGTGTGCCTTGGCGATCTCCGTTTCCTCATGCACGATCTGCTCCTCGAACAGCGAGGGCAGCACGACCGCCGCCGCCCCTTCCGCCTCGAGCTTGCGCAGGTTGTCCAGCGGTTCGGTCAGCCCGCAGGCGGCGACCACCAAGGGGTTCTTCAAAACCATGCCCAAATACTTGGTACTCAGGTCCACACTCATGACGTCACCTCCTTCTTGTCTGTCGCCTTCTTGGCACCATTGCCGTCCGAACCGTCGCCTGCTTCCGATTCATCGCCCGTACGCGTCACGCCGGCCATCTGCTCGTAGTACTGATAGCGGTTGGTGATGTCTTCCTGGGCCAGATTGAGCAATCGCTCGGACTGCTCGGGCTTGGAACGGGCCAGCATGGCGAATCGGGCCTGGCTCAGGGCAAACTGCTTGAAGTCGCCCTTGGGCTTCTTGCTGTCGAGATGGAACGGTTGCGATCCGTCGCGGGGATCGAAGTGGTACAAAGGCCAGTAGCCGCAGGCTACCGCGTCCTTTTGCAGGCTCATGGCCGTGGTCATGTTGATGCCGTGGCCGATGCAATGGCTGTAGGCGATGACCACCGAGGTCCCGCGATAGGACTCGGCCGCGCGGATCGTCTTGATCGTGTGGGCCGGGTTGGCTCCCAACGCCACCTGACCGACGAAGACGTTGCCGTAGGACATGGCGATCATGCCCAGGTCTTTCTTGCTTCCCGGCTTTCCGCCGGCCGCAAACTTGGCCACCGCACCTCGGGGAGTGGCCTTGGAGGCCTGGCCGCCCGTGTTGCTGTAGACCTCGGTATCCAACACCATGATGTTGACGTCGCGCCCCGAGGCAAACACATGGTCCAGCCCGCCGAAGCCGATGTCGTAGGCCCAACCGTCGCCGCCGAGAATCCAGACGCTGCGTCGCGCCAGGTAGTCGGCCGAGGCCAGCAGGTTCTTCGCTTGGGGGTGGCTACTGGCGGCGAGTTTCTTCTTTAGTTCGGCCACGCGAGCCCGCTGCGCGGCGATCTCCTCTTCGGTCTCCTCGATGGTGTTGAGAAGGGCCGCGACCAGTTCGTCGCCCACCTCGGAGGCCATCTGCCGGAGCAGTTCGTGGGCGTAGTCGGTTTGCTGGTCGTTGGCCAGGCGGAAACCGAATCCAAACTCCGCGTTGTCCTCGAACAGCGAGTTGGCCCACGACGGTCCACGGCCTTCGCGGTTGGTGCTATAAGGCGTGCAGGGCAGGTTTCCGCCGTAGATCGACGAACACCCGGTCGCGTTGGCGATCAGCATCCGATCGCCGTAGAACTGGGTGATCAGCTTCACGTAAGGCGTCTCACCGCATCCGGCACACGCACCGTTGAACTCGAACAGCGGCTGCAACAGTTGCGACCCCTTGACCGTGCCGGCCGTGACCGTGCTGCGATCGATCTCGGGGATATCGAGGAAGAAAGCGAAATTGGCCGCTTCACGGACATGGTGATCCAAGCGGGATTCCATGTTGATGGCCTTCCGCTTGGCCACTTCCTTATTCTTGGCCGGGCAAACTTCCACGCAAACGCCGCAGCCGGTGCAGTCGTCCGGAGCCACTTGAATGGTCGTCTTCCAGCCCGGGTATTCCTTGCCCTTCCAGTCGACCGCGGCGAATTCTTCGGGAGCCCCCTCCAGAGACGACGCCTCGAAGGCCTTCATGCGGATGGCTGCGTGGGGGCAAACCAACGAGCAGAGACCACACTGGATACAGATATTCGAATCCCAGATGGGGATATCGATGGCGACGCCGCGTTTCTCATACTGCGTGGTGCCGGTGGGAAACGTCCCGTCGGCCTCAAATGCGCTGACCGGCAACTCGTCGCCCCGGTTGGCAATGATCGAACCCAGCACCTCCTTGACAAACTTCGGCGCGCTTTCGGGTACCGGGGGAAGGCGGTGATGGGTCGAAGTGACTTTCTCGGGCACCTTGACCTCGTGCAACGCGTCCAGGGCACCGTCGACCGCGGCGAAGTTTTTCGCGACGATCGCGCCGCCGCCCTTCTTGCCGTAGGTCTTTTCGATGGCGTTCTTGATCTGGGCGATTGCCTCGTCTTCCGGCAACACACCGGCCAGCTTGAAGAAGCAGGTTTGCATGATCGTGTTGATTCGCACACCCATCTTCGCCGCGCGAGCCACGGTCCAGGCGTCGATCACGTAGAACTTCAGCTTTTTCTCGACGATCTGCTCTTGCACCTCGATCGGCAGCGTGTCCCAGATTTCGTCGGGACCGAATTGCGTGTTCAGCAGAAACGTGGCGCCGGGATCGGCCATCGAGAGCATCTCGATTCGCTCGAGAAATTGCGGCTGGTGACAGGCCACGAAGTTGGCCCGGCTGACCAGATAGGCACCGACGATCGGCCGGGGGCTGAATCGCAGGTGCGAGATGGTCACCGAACCGGCCTTTCGCGAGTCGTAGACAAAATACCCCTGTGCGTGAAGCGGGGTGTTCTCGCCGACGATCTTCACCGAATTCTTGTTGGCCCCCACCGTGCCGTCGCTGCCCAGCCCGAAGAAAACGGCCCGGGTTACGTCGTCGGCCTCGGTCGAGAGGGTCGCGTCGTACGGGAGGCTCAGGTTCGAGACGTCGTCGTTGATCCCGACCGTGAAGTGGCGTTTGGGGGCGGATTTCGCCATTTCGGCGAAAATACCCATCACCATCGCCGGAGTAAACTCCTTCGAGGCCAGGGCGTAACGGCCGCCGATGACCTCCGGGATCGCCGCGCCCGGGGCGCGATCGGACCAGCGCTCGGCCAGGGCGGTGACCACGTCCTGGTAAAGAGGTTCACCGATGGCGCCCGGCTCCTTGGTGCGGTCCATGGCGGCGATGATCTTCACCGACTGCGGCAACACATCGACCAGGGCCTTGATATCGAACGGGCGGAAGAGTCGGACTTTGACCATGCCTACCTTCTCGTCGGCGGCGACCAAACTCTCGACCGCCTCCTCGACCGACCCGCAGCCGGAACTCATCAGCACGACCACCCGCTCGGCGTCGGGGCTGCCGACGTAGTCGAACAGATGGTATTGCCGGCCGGTCAGACCGGCGAACTTGTCCATCGTCTTCTGGACGATGCCCGGGGTCGCCTCGTAGTAGGGATTACACGCTTCGCGGGCCTGGAAGAAGACGTCCGGGTTCTGGGCCGTTCCGCGCAGCTTGGGTGCGTCGGGAGAAAGGGCCCGGTCGCGATGCGCCTGGACCAACTCCATGTCGATCATCGCCACGCAGTCGTCTTCGGTGAGCTGCTCGATCTTGTTTACTTCGTGCGAGGTGCGGAAACCGTCGTAGAAGTGGATGAACGGCACCCGGGCTTCCAGCGTGGCGGCCTGGGAGATCAGGGCCATATCCTGAGCCTCTTGCACCGAACTGGAGCAGAGCATGGTCCAACCGGTCGTCCGGCAAGCCATCACGTCGCCGTGGTCGCCGAAGATCGAAAGGGCGTGCGTGGCGACCGTTCGGGCGGTCACGTGGAAGACCGCGGGCGTCAATTCCCCGGCGATCTTAAACATGTTGGGAATCATCAACAACAGGCCCTGCGACGCGGTAAACGTGCAGGTAATCGCACCGCCTTGCAGCGAACCGTGGACGGCACCGGCGGCGCCGGCCTCGCTCTGCATTTCCACGATGTGCGGCACGGTGCCGAAGATGTTCTTTCGACCCGCGGCCGCCCAGGCATCCGGCATCTCCCCCAGCCCGCTGGAGGGGGTAATCGGATAAATTGCCATCACCTCATTGCACAAATGGGCAATGTTGGCGGTCGCTTCATTGCCGTCGAGGGTCACGAAGCGTCTCTCTGCCACAGGTCGTCTCCTCAATTGTCTGGTGGTCCGAAACGTGAATAGTCGTATGATGTTAGTTCGGCGGGGAAGAACGCTTCCCGCCGAACCGGTGTTTCCCGTGCATGGGGGGGAGATGGGCACCGCGAAAGAATGGGCCAGTCGTTCGACTTCTCCCGTGCTTCCGCATGGCGAGTGGACGTGGCCAACGGTGGGATGGCCAACAACCGCCCGTACATACGCACGGTCGCCGAGGGCCGCACGAATGATAATACTCCAATCGCCAAGGTACAAACTCCCTTGCCCGGGTGCAAGGTCCCGTTATGGGGGGGTCGTCGGGCCACCGGTCTATTCGGCCGCAAGGGAGTTGGGGGAGACGCGAGCTACTTCGCCGAGGGAGAAAGCCGAATTTCCA
The DNA here is from genome assembly GCA_013202535.1 of Planctomycetota bacterium. GTDB lineage: Bacteria > Planctomycetota > Planctomycetia > Pirellulales > Thermoguttaceae > JABMRP01. Next base: position 1,268 of record JABMRP010001001.1, on the reverse strand, counting down.
GTTCCTCTTTGCAGCGAGTGAACTCGACCGTCTCTTCCATGTACAGCTTCTTGTTGTCGATGTTCTTGGCGACCAACTCGCGGAATTTCTCGGAACTCTCGAACTCCCGGTCCTCCAGAAGCGGCTTTTCGCTGATCGGCCGCACGATCAACCGACCGTCCTTGGAAAACGAATAGCGGAAGAAGATGAACGTCCGCTGATCATCCTCCTCGTCCATGATGTTCTGCACGTTCATGATGTGGGCGTCGCCGACGCGGCTGCTGTAGGCGCGGGTAACGATCGCCTCAGAATCTTTCCCGTCCTCGGCCCAACTGACGAGATACTCGCGGTCGCTGTACTTCAGCACGATCAGATTCCACACTTCGTCGTGTTTTCCGCCGGCCGACTTCCAGCAGCCCAGCAATCGCGAGTCGATCGTCGACTTGTCGCTGGGAGCCAGGGGGACCTTCGATTCATAGCATCCGGCAAGCGTCATCGTAGCCGCCGCCAGGCAAAGTCCCGCAATCGCACGGTTCATGGTCGTCTCCTTTTCGGGTAATCAATGGGGGTGTCTTGAATAGCTCCACGGGGGCAGGGCGCACGTTTCGCGCAGTCCTCACCATAAGCCATGGCGTGGACCGCACAAGATTATCACGCCGGTTTTCCGACGAATCGGCAACGGGATCCGCCAACGAGGGAGTTGAAGTCCTGGCCAACTGTCCAAGTACGCCAATCCAGCGGTTTTTTTGACAGGTTCGCCTGTTACCACCCGTCGCGCGTAGAATTGCCTGTCGTGCGGAAAACGATACCCCATTGTGACTTGCAGCGCCCAGCCGCCCACGGAGCCATTACAACGGAAGGCCAGCGAGATGAGAACCCTCGGTATCTTGATGTGCGGGCTGTTCATTGCGGTGCCCATGATCGTCCATTCGGAACCGCCGCCGTCGACGGAGTTGAAACCGGGCGACATGGCGCCGGATTTCACGCTCGTCGGCAGCGACGGGGTCACCTACAAACTTTCCGAGTTCCGCGACCGCCAGGTGGTGGTCCTGGCCTGGTATCCCAAGGCGTTCACGCCCGGCTGCACGGCCGAGAACACCTCGTTCTCGCGCGACGGTGCCGCGATTCGGGCTCATAATGCGGCCTATTTCACGGCAAGCTGCGACACGGTCGAGGTGAACACGCGGTTCGGCAAGTCGCTGAAGATCGATTTTCCGATCCTCAGCGATCCGCAAGGCACGACGGCCCGGGCGTACGGCGTGGTCGACGACGGGCGCCCGGTGCCGCGT
>JABMRP010001000.1 GCA_013202535.1 Planctomycetota bacterium | reverse complement strand
GTCGTCGCTCATTACAAAAACCTGGCGTCGGTCGAGCGAGCGTTTCGCTCGTTGAAGTCGATTGACCTTCGCGTCCGTCCGATTAACCACCGGCTTGCGGATCGCGTGCGGTCGCACATTTTCATTTGCATGCTCGCCTATTACATCGAACACCAACTGCGAGAGGCCCTCGCGCCGCTGATGTTTGTGGATGAAGAAAAGGCCCCGGCGGAAACGCGTGATTCGATCGTCTCGCCGGCCCAACGCTCGGAGTCGGCTCGGCGCAAGGACGCCACCCGACGCAACGAGAACGGCGTTCGGCTATCCAGTTTTCGCGACATTTTGGAAAGCCTCTCGGCTGTAACACGTTCGACCGTAGTCATCAACGGCCATCCGAAAGGCCGTTTCAACGTAACCTCCCGTCCCACGCCGTACCAACAGGAGATCATCCGCCATCTGGGCATAGAACGTCATTTGTAGCCAGTATCAAACACGCGCCATCGACCTAACCACCGCAATGACCGGGGGTTGTGTTTTTTGTGGTTCCCAAGTTCGGTTTAATACGGGGTCGTTATTGTTAACTCCCCAAAACCACACGCAGGAGGACCAGTCATGTTGTATCTTGGAATCGACCAGCATCGCAAGCAGTTGACCGTGAATCTTCGCAACGAACAGGGTGAGATCGTGCTGAAACGACAGGTCAGCACCCAGTGGAAACGGGTGCGGAAGTTCTTCGAGGGCATCCGGGAACAGGCCACGCCGGAGGGCGGCTTCCTCGCCATCGTCGAGGTGTGCGGCTTCAACGACTGGCTGTTGAAAATGTTGGCGGAATACGGATGCCGTGAAACGGTGCTGATCCAGCCCGAAAAGCGGTCGAAGAAGAAAACCGACCGCCGCGACGCCAGCCATCTCGGCGAATTGCTTTGGCTGAATCGGCATCGGCTGTTGGCCGGCCAGCGGGTTCACGGCCTGCGACGCGTGCTGCCGTCGACGAAGGAAGAGACCCAGGACCGCCAACTGACGGCCCTGCGAGATCGGCTGGGCCGACTGCAAACCAAGACGATCAACAAAATCCAGCATCTGCTGCTGAAACACAACCTGCAGCAAGAATGCCCGACCAAGGGGCGGCAAACCAAGAAGGCCCGGAAGTGGTTGAAGGAACTGACGCTGGGCCAGATCGACCGGATGGAGCTGGACCTGCTGCTGGCCCAGTGGGATTTGTGGGAAGGACAATTGGCGGAAGTGGAAAAGCGGATTCAACAACGTCAAGGTGAACATCCCACGGCGCCGATCGTGGCGAGCATGCCGGGCGCCGGGGCGTACACCAGCTTGGCGTTGGCCTGTCGGATCGGTCCGATCAAGCGTTTCGCGAGGCCGGGCAGCCTGGCCAACTTCTGGGGCCTAACGCCCTCCTGCCGCAACTCGGGCGAGGCGACGGACCGGCTCGGTTCGATCACAAAACAAGGCAGTGCGATCGTGCGACACCTCCTCGGTCAGATGGTGCTGCACGTGCTGCGTCGTGATCCGTACATGCGAAACTGGTATCGGCGAATCAAGAAACGCCGGGGAGCGAAGATCGCCCGGGTGGCGGTGATGCGTCGCCTGGCGACGATCCTCTGGCACATGGTGAAATACGAACAACCCTACGCCATCGGAGGACCCGAGCAGGTTCGGAAGATGCAAGCGGCCTTTGAGATATTCGGGTAAGGCGTCCCGACCTCCGCTCGGGCTCGACAAAAGAGACTCCCGGGAACAGTTGGAAAAACACAGAACACACAAAAGGAGACGAAACAAAAGTCGGTTGCATCGGCCCTTCTCCAAACGGACGAAGAGGCCCTCGCGACACAAGGCCAGTCTGAGGAGCCCCTTGGACTCAACCGCCGGTTGAGCGCTCACCTGATTGAGACGGCCTTATGTCCGCGAGACGGTCGCAAAGAATACTCGGTGTCGGGTCGCGCCAACGCCGGCCCGAACGGCTGCTACAAAGCAGACGGATCCACGAAGGGATGGGTAGGGGTGCAGCCGCAAAGAAAAGAACGGCTGCGACAGACCTCGCAAAAAGACCGTGACAACCAAAAGCAAAACGAACCCGAACCAAACTTCCAGTAACTAGCAAGATGATCTCCGAAGAAAAAAGCGATCGCGTCGCTTTCGCGCAGAACGTACACCCAAAAGACCACCAGACCGGCCTTGACACACAAAACTCTTTCAGGGACGGGGCTCCCACAGATCCGTACGTGCAGGATTACCGCATACGGTTCCTCAGGTCGCACCTTCGCCGGACTCCCGCTGGCTATCCGTTGGCGTTACGGTGACACACAAGCGAGGTCCGATGCCCTCGGCGTGGTTCCCCCCAACGGACGTGCGACCTGACGCCCCGCTTCCCTCCACGGGGTCCTGG
>JABMRP010000999.1 GCA_013202535.1 Planctomycetota bacterium | reverse complement strand
TCCGAATAGTTCCCCGGGCCCACGGTGTAAGTTTCCAGCATCGCCCGAGCGAAGCTCTCGTTGGGCATCGCCTTGCGGTTGGCGTCGGCCCCCAGCCAGACGAGCACGGCCGGGTCGCGGGAAATGGCCTCCAACAGCGGTCGAAAACGGCCCAGGGCATGGCTCCGCAGGAGCGCAACATGCCGCTGCATTAACCGGGCGTCCTTCACTTCGGCGTTGCTCGTGGCGAAATGGCCGTGCCAGAAGAGCGTCATCTTCTCTTGCAGAGGATACGGCGTGTGGATCATCCGCCGCAGCCACCAGGCCCGCAAGCCTTCGGCCGATTCGGAACCGGCGACCGAGATGTCGTACTGGTCATACTCGCGATCGAACACCGCCGTGTCGGCCGGCGCGTGTAGCAGCCGGTCGATGGTCTCTTGCGGCCCGTCGGCCAGTGCTTGTTGGAGTTGGCTCCAATTGGCGCCAAACGCCGCCCGTCGATAGAGATGACCGGCCAGGGCAAGCGTCCAAGGTCGCTTTGCGTCGGGCCGGTACGGTGCCCAGGCTTTCGCTGAATCGGCTGTCGGCGACTTCTCGGTTTGGACGGCCATGGGGGATCCTCATGGGACTTCGTTTTCCAGGCGTACAGTAGCCATCTCGCTCCGCGAGATGTAGCCTTGGAAGCTCCAGATTGTCTTAGCCACGTCTCTCTGCACAACGGCCCGCATCTCGCTCCGCGAGGGCTACATCTCGCGGAGCGAGATGGCTACTATAAAACTACGGCAATGTCAACTTAACGTCCAAACGGGCTTGCGTGATTCCCTCGTGGCTGCCGACGATCAGCTTGATTCGCTCGATGGCTTCCACCGCCGTGAAGAGCGCGTCGATGGACGTTTTCGCTTCCTCTAGGGTATTACCATCTTCGACCATGTTGTTGCGAACCATTGCCTGGCGGTTGGCCTGGAGGATCGAAGCCAACTGATCGCCGTCGAGTTCTACCAGGCTGTCGACGCCGGTCGTTGGCCGGACGTTGCCCGCCGTCTCGCGCTCCAGCGCATCGATCAGATCCCGCGCCAATCCCTCGGTCGAACTCAGCACCACGTAATCGCCGGGCATGGCCACTGCCGGCCGGAAATTGAACCGCTGGGGGAGGTTCGCTTTGTCCTCAACCTCCGCCGAAGAAAAATAGGCCAGCGTGAATTTCGTGTCGCCTTGAACGACCCGATCGATAATCAACCCGGACTGCGCTTGTTGGCCGCGCGTGAAGCTGATCAGCCCGACGGCCTTCTGCCACGCCTCTTCAAAGACGATGTCAAACTCGGTTGCGTGACGAAGCCGCAAAATCACGGCAAAGGCGGGCAGTTGGGTTCCCGGGGTGCCAATCGCGGGGTCGTACTCTTGCTCGGCCACGACGAAGCGGACCTCGGGCCGGGTGCGAGCGAGGACCTCGTCGGTCAGATCGCGCCCGCTGAAAAAGATTCCCATCATGTTCTCGAAGAAGATCAGCCCGGAGGTCCGATCGGGGAAGAGGTCGTCCTTGGCCGCATAGAAGCGATGCAGATCGCGGTGGAAACTCAGCGCGGCGATGCGACGCGGCACGGACAAGTTGGGCAAGACGCCCTCACCGGACTTGCTGGGCAGGGCAAACGCCGCGGGGCCCGTCGCATCGGCTCGCTTGCCGTCGAGCAACGCCCGCAACACCAGCGTGTCGTCTTCGACGTCCAACCCCAATGCCAGCCAGGTTGAAGCTCGGGCGGCTTCCGTCACCCCGGCCAACAGCAGCGCCGCCAGCGGATTGCTGCGATCCAGCTTGAGCGCCTCGGCAATCTGGGGTATGTGCTTCAGGGTCTTCAGATCGGCATAGGCCATGGCCGGGGCGTCGGTTCCCACGGCCCGACGCGCCGCCTGGTAGCCGGATGCCGATGCCAGGCTCTTGCCCTCGGTTTCCGCGCGAAGGTCCAACACGCCTTGCAGTCCCTCGGCAGTGCTGGCGACGATCAGCCGCCGGCCGATCATCGCGTGAGCCTCCGTTCCGTTGAACGTCCAGGTCGGCACTCCTCGATACTCGTCCGTCGCGACGCGCTCGGGGTGGCCTTTCTTCTTGGCGTCCGATTGGGCAAACTTGAGCAGGATTTCGTGAAGCCGCTGCAACAAGCGTTCGTCCTCGGCATCGACCATCAGCAGTACGTTCTCGCCCGGGCCAACGGCCAGCGTGATGCCACCGCCGCTGAGCTTCCCGAGGCCCGTTCGCCAGTCGGTCTCCAGCGTGGTCTCCAGAAACTTGATGACGGCGAAGAACTGATCGGCGCCCGGCTTGGCGATTTGCTGCTGGTAGATTGGCAC